>NZ_WBKS01000219.1:0-5128 GCF_008868145.1 Micromonospora sp. AMSO1212t | reverse complement strand
CCCGCCCGCCCGACATGATCACCGGATGGCGCTGCACCAGGACGAGATACCCGTGGACGAACAGGTCGTCCGGGCACTGCTGACCGACCAGCGCCCCGAGTGGGCCGCGCTGCCGCTGACGCCGGCCGGCGCCGGGACCGACAACACGATGTACCGGCTCGGCGCCGACCTGCTCGTCCGGCTGCCCCGGACCGCGGAGAAGGCCGGCGCCCTGCGCAAGGAGCAGCTGTGGCTGCCCCGGCTCGCGCCGCTGCTGCCGTACCGGGTGCCCGAACCGGTGTACGCCGGCGTCCCGGCCGACGCCTTCCCGCTGCCGTGGTCGGTGCAGCGGTGGATACCGGGCGACGAGGTCCGGCCCGGCACGGTCGAGGACTGGGCCGCGCTCGGAGCCGACCTGGCCGTGTTCGTCCGGCGCCTGCACGCGGCCGACCTGCTCGGCGCGACCCGCGCGGGCCCGCTGAGCGGCTACCGCGGCGGCAGCCTCCACCCCTGCGACACCTGGATCTCGGCGGCGCTCGACGACTGCCGGAACCGGATCGGCGACCAGACGGACGTCGACACCCTGGTCCGGCTCTGGCGGGACGCCCTCACCCTGCCCGAACCGGCCGGCCCGCACGTCTGGCTGCACGGCGACCTCAAGCCCACCAACCTGCTCGTGCGCGACGGCCGGTTGCGGGCGGTCATCGACTTCGGCGGCCTGACCGTCGGGCACCCCGACGCCGAACACGCGCCGATCTGGGACCTCCCACGGCCGGCCCGGCTCGCCTACCGGGAGGCGCTCGGCGTCGACGACGTGACCTGGGCGCGGGCCCGCGCCTGGGCGCTCGGGGTGGCGGCCAGCGGCGTCTCCTACTACTGGGACACGTTCCCGGCGTTCGTCGCCGAGTGCCGCAACCGCCTCCGCGAGATCCTGGCCGACGCCGGATGAGCCCGGCCCCCGCTCAGGCCGTTCCGTCCAGCTCCGCGTAGCCGCGGCGGGCAGCGATCAGGCCCGGCCGGGCGCCGAACGGTGACTCGGCCGCCACCCGCTCCGGCGGGGCGCTGCCGGTGTGCCCGGCGCGGATCAGCCACGCCTGCCGCGCGAGCTGCGCGTGCTGCTCGCGGACGAAGTCCACGCCGACCGGCTCGCCGTGACCCGGCACCACCACCGTCGCGGGCGTGGTCAGCCGCAGCAGGTCGGCCAGCGCGTCCGGCCACTTCAAGGGGTACGACTCCTCGAACGCCGGTGGCCCGCTCTGCTCGACCAGGTCGCCCGCGACCAGCACGTCCGCATCCGGCACGTGCACCACCAGGTCGGCGTCGGTGTGCCCGTGCCCGGGATGGCGCAGCACCACCCGCCGGCCGCCGACGTCGAGCACCGTCTCCTCGTGCACCTCGTGCGTCGGCGGCCGCAGCTCGGTGTGCGCCAGTTCCTCGGCCAGGGCCGGATGCCCGGCGCGCATCTCCTCGTACGCGGCGCGGCGCACCGCGTCGGACCGGTCCCGCAGCGCCGCCGCGGCCTGTGCCTGCGCGTAGATCGCGGTCTCCGGCCCGGCGAGCGTGGCGTTGCCGAAGCAGTGGTCGAAATGGTGGTGCGTGTTCACGATCGTCCACGGGTACGGCGTGACCGCCCGCGCCGCCTCCGCCAGCTCCCGGGCCTGCCCGGCGGTGGAGAGCGTGTCCACGAGCAGCGCCGCGCCGTCACCGACCACCAGCACGACGTTCACCGCGAGCACCGGCTCACGTCTCACGTGCACCCCGGCGGCGACCTCCGTGAAAACGGCGGTCATGACTGGCGCACGGCCCGCTCGACGAAGCGCTGCCGGTCGACCAGCGCCCGCTCGACGCGCCCCTGCGCCGCCACGGTGGGCCCGTCGGTGACTGTCACGTCGAACACGAGCCGCTTCCCGTCGACCTTCACCAGCTCGGCGTGGGCGGTCACGGTCCGGCCGACCGGCGTGGCCGCGCGGTGCTCCAGCTCCACCCGTACGCCCACGGTGGTGGACCCGGACGGCATCCGGGTCGCGGTGGCGGCCACCGTCGCCGCCTCGGCCAGCGCCAGCACCCGGGGTGTGCCGAGCACCGGCACGTCCCCGGAGCCGACCGCCTGCGCGGTGTCGGCGTCGGTCACCGTCAGCTCGACCCGGGCGGTCAGGCCCGGCGTGAAGGGCGACTCCGGCTGCTCCTGCATGCGGCCGAGCCTAGTGCAGCCGACCCGTGGCCGTCCGGCGTCCGAGCCGCCGCCGGCCCGGTCACCGCCCGCCCGCAGGCCCGCCGGTCGCCCGCCGCTAACCTTGTCCGCGATGGCCGAGCTGACACAATCTCCGACCCCCGCCCCCGACGCGACCACCGAGTCGCCCGACGGTGGGCGCCGCCGTGTGATCGCGATGACCATCTGGGGCGTCGCGTTCGTCGTCGCCTGGCTCGCCATCGGCCTGCCCACCGACCCGGCGTACGCGTTCCTCTGGATCTGGGCCGGCACGGTCGCGTGGAACTCGGCCCGCCCGTGGCGCAGCCACCTGCAGTTCGCCCGGGACTGGATCCCGGTGGTGCTGCTGCTCGCCGCGTACAACCTGTCCCGGGGGTTCGCCGACAACGGCGCCACCCCGCACGCGATGGAGCTGATCGTCGCCGACCGCTTCCTCACCGGCTGGCTCACCGGCGGCGAGGTGCCGACGATCTGGCTCCAGGAGCGCCTGTACGACGCGTCCGAGGTGCGCTGGTGGGACGTGCTGGTGAGCTGGATCTACTTCTCGCACTTCGTGGCGACGTTCGCCGCCGCGGCCGTGCTGTGGATGCGTAACCGGCGGCGCTGGATCGCGTACATGTCGCGCTGGGGTTTCCTGTGCGCGGCCGGACTTGTCACCTACTTCGCCTACCCGGCCGCGCCGCCGTGGTGGGCGGCGCAGAACGGCCTGCTGACCGAGGTCGCGCGGATCTCCACCCGGGGTTGGAAGGAGATCGGCATGCACGGCGCGGGCAACCTGCTCAACGCCGGGCAGATCGCCTCCAACCCGGTGGCCGCGATGCCGTCGCTGCACACCGCGTTCGCGCTGTTCGTGGTGCTGTTCTTCATGCGCTCGGTGCGTAAGCGCTGGTGGCCGCTGATGCTCGCGTACCCGCTGGCCATGACGTTCACGCTGATGTACAGCGGTGAGCACTACCTGATCGACGTGCTCGTCGGCTGGGCGTACGTGGGCATGACGTTCCTGGTGGTCGGCCTGGCCGAGCGCTGGTGGGCGGCGCGGCGGGCCCGGCGTGCCGGCGAGCCCGCCGCCGCCGCGGGCGCCCCGCCCGCCGATGACGACACCGCTGCCGACACCACGGACCGGGTGGCCGGCGACCGGGACGCGGTGCCCGCCGAGCGCCGGTAGACCGTCGGCGCGGTCCGCCGTCCCGGCTGCCGGTCGGCTTCCGTGACAGCGGACCGGCCGCCGCGCCCACAGCCGCCCGGCAGCCGGCGGGTCAGCGGTCGCTGTCGGTCCGGCGGGCGGCGCGCGAGCGCTCGGTCAGCTCCGCGGCCAGCTCCCACGCGTCGGCCAGATCCCGGTCGACGGCCGCCGCCCCGGCCCCACCGGCGGTGTCCGCGTGCACGGTGGCCAGCCGCAGCAGCCGCTGCACCGGACCGCGGGTGACGCGCACGCTCTGGATCCGGGCGTACGGGACCAGCGTCAACTGCCTGGTCAGCAGCCCGGAGCGGGCCACGAAGACCTGCTCGTCGAGGCCGGCGCCGACCACCTTGCGGCTCAGCGGGCGCAGCCACCGGGCCCGCGACGGGGGCGGCGTGGCGGGCAGCGCGTCCAGATGTACGCCGGGCAGCACCTCCGCCACGATCATCGCGCCGGTGCCCGCGTCGCCGACCGGCAGCAGCCGGTCGGGGCGGTTGCGGTCGTCCGGCTCACCGGTCGAGTAGCCGGCCACCTCCAGCCGCAGCCGCAGCCACCCCTTCATCCGCCAGAGCAGCGGCCAGGTCGCCCGTACGGTCTGCACCCGGTGCAGCGGCACGGTCTGCACCCGCGTCTCCAGCAGCCCGTTGTGCACGCGCAGCGTGCCGTCGTCCCGGTCGAGCCGGAAGCTCCAGTCGTCGAGCACCCGGCGGATCGGTTGCAGCACCACGCCGGCCATCGCGGTGAGCGTGCTCGCCACCGCGACGAACGACCACGAGCCCTCGGAGAGGAACTGGGCGCCGACGAACACCAGGCCCAGCGGCAGCAGGAACGCCTGCGGCGTGAGCAACTGGCTGATCAGCAGGTCCTGGTTGCGGACGGCGTGCAGCCGGCGCTCTTCCGGCAGGGGCGCGACCGGCGCGCCGGGCTCGGCCGCCGGAACCGGCGCCGGGGCGGAGCGACCGGCCACCGCGAGCAGCCGCTGCCGCAACGCGGTGGCCTCGGCCACGCTGAGGTACGCCAGCGGCGCCTCGGTCTTGCCCCCACCGACCACCTCCAGCCGCAGCTCGGCCAGGCCGGTGAGCTGGGCCAGCAGGGGCCGGACCACCTCCACCGCCTGCAGCCGCTCCAGCGGGATGGCCCGGGTACGCCGCCACAGCAGACCCTCGTACACGCGCAGCTCGCGGCCCACCAGGTGGTAGCCGGTGTTCCACCAGCTCACCACCGACAGCACCGTGGCGCCGAGCACGAAGACGGTGACCAGCACCGCGAACCAGCCGAACCCGACGCGCGAGAGCGTCGACCAGGAGAGCCCGGCGATCACCACGACCAGCGACTTCGCGCCGTGCAGTGCCGGGCTGAGCGGGTGCAGCCGCTGCCGTGGCTCCTCGCCGGCGGCGGGCGGCCCGGCCGCCGGCCCCCACGGTCCCGGGTACGGCGGAAGCGGCGCGGGCCACGGCCCGGGCGCCGCGTCGGGGCCGGGCGGCGGGCCGGATCCGTGTGCCGCCGCCGAGCCGGGCGGTCCATGGCCGGTTGGCGGTGCGTACCCGGGAGGCAGTCCGTATCCGGACGGTGGCCCGTAGCCGGGCGGTGGCCCGTAGCCGGGCGGTGGCCCGTAGCCGGGCGGTGGCCCGTAGCCGGGCGGTGGGCCGTAGCCGGGCGGTGGGCCGTATCCGGACGGCGCTGCGGGCGGGCCGTCACCCGGCGCGGGCGGCCACGGATGCCCGTTGGCCGGCTGCCCCGGCGCGGGAGGCTGTCCCGGC
>NZ_WBKS01000218.1:0-5141 GCF_008868145.1 Micromonospora sp. AMSO1212t | reverse complement strand
CTGACCCACCACCCCCAACCACCTGGAGTCCCCCATGCGTGACGTGGTCGAGATCGGGCTGGGCAAGACCGCGCAGCGCGGCTACCACCTGGACGACATCGCCATCGTGCCGAGCCGCCGCACCCGGGACGTCGACGACGTCTCCACCGCGTGGCAGCTCGACGCGTACCAGTTCGGCATCCCGTGCGTCGCGCACCCCTCGGACGCGACCATGAGCCCCGCCTCCGCCGTCCGGCTCGGCCAGCTCGGCGGCCTCGGCGTGCTCAACGTCGAGGGCCTCTGGACCCGGTACGAGAACCCGGCCAAGATCCTGGAGGAGCTGGCCGGCCTCGACGAGGACGCGCGGGCGACCAAGCGCCTCCAGGAGGTCTACGCCGAGCCGATCCGCCCCGACCTGATCGCCGAGCGGGTGCGTGAGCTGCGCGAGGGCGGCGGCACGGTGGCGGTGCGGGTCTCCCCGCAGCACACGCTGGCGCTGGCCCCGGTGATCCTCGACGCCGGTGTGGACATCCTGGTCATCCAGGGCACGCTCGTCTCCGCCGAGCACGTCTCGACCACCGACGAGCCGTTGAACCTCAAGGAGTTCATCGCCGACCTCGACCTGCCGGTCGTCGTCGGCGGCTGCACCGACTACAAGACCGCGCTGCACCTGATGCGTACCGGCGCGGCCGGCGTGATCGTGGGCATCGGCGGCGACGACTGGTCGACCACCGAGTCGGTGCTCGGCATCCGGGTGCCGATGGCCACCGCCATCGCCGACGCGGCCGCGGCCCGCCGCGACTACCTGGACGAGACCGGCGGCCGGTACGTGCACCTGATCGCCGACGGCGACATGCAGACCTCCGGTGACATCGCCAAGGCGCTCGGCTGCGGCGCGGACGCGGTGATGCTCGGCGAGCCGCTCTCGCTCTGCGAGGAGGCACCGGCCGGCGGCGCCTGGTGGCACTCCGCGGCCAGCCACCCGTCGCTGCCCCGGGGCGCGTTCGAGGTGGCCGGCGAGCCGCTCGGCTCGATGGAGAGGCTGCTGTTCGGCCCGGCCGACGAGCCGGACGGCCAGCTCAACCTCTTCGGCGGCCTGCGCCGGGCGATGGCCAAGTGCGGCTACCGCGACCTGAAGGAGTTCCAGAAGGTCGGGCTGGTCCTCGACCGCTGAGCACCGGCTGAGCACCGCGTGACGGCGCGGGCGGCGGCGCGGACGTGTTCCGGCCCCGCCCGCGCCGCCGCGCGTCTAGGCTCGCCGGGTGAGACGGGGGCGGGTCTGGGCGGCAGGGCTGGTGGCGGCGGCGCTCGCGCTGGGCGGGTGCACCGGCGGCGACGAGAGCGGGTTCCGGCCGGGCGCGGCGGACGCCGGTGACCCGTACGTGCCGGGGGCCGGCAACGGCGGCTACGACGTCGGCCACTACGCGCTGGACGTGCGCTACGACCCGGCCGGCGACCGGCTCACCGGCACGGCCACGCTGACGGTCACCGCCACCCGGGCGCTGTCCCGGTTCCAGCTCGACCTGGCCGGGCTGGACGTCGAGCGGGTGCGGGTGGACGGCGAGGCGGCGAAGCACCGCCACGACGGCGCCGAGCTGATCGTCACCCCGGCGGGCGGGCTGCCGTCCGGGCGCCGGTTCACAGTCGAGGTGACGTACGGCGGGGTGCCGCAGCCGCTGCCCAACGCCGAACTCGGCGACGGCGGCTTCCACGCCACACCGGACGGCGCGATAGCGCTCGGCCAGCCGGAGTCGGCGAGCACCTGGTACCCGGTGAACGACCACCCGTCGGACAAGGCGACATACGACCTCGCGGTCACCGTGCCGGACGGGCTCGCCGCGCTGTCCAACGGCGTGCCGGAGGGCCGGACGTCCGACGGCGGCTGGACCACCTGGCGCTGGTCGGAGCGCGCGCCGATGGCCAGCTACCTGAGCACGCTGGTGATCGGCGACTACCGGGTCAGCAGCGGCACGCACGCCGGCAAGCCCATCGTCACCGCCGTCGCCGCGGCGCTGCCCGCGGACGGGCCGGCCGCCGCGTCGGTGGCCCGCACCGGCGAGGTCGCCGACTTCCTGGCCGAGCGCTTCGGCCCGTACCCGTTCGAGGCGTACGGCGGCGTGGTGGTCGCCGACGAGCGGATCCGGTACGCGCTGGAGACGCAGAGCCGGCCGGTCTACGGGCCTGCGTTCTTCCGGGGGGAACGGCCGAACACCGAGGTGGTCGCGCACGAGCTGGCGCACCAGTGGTTCGGCGACAGCGTCTCGGTGGCCCGGTGGAGCGACATCTGGCTCAACGAGGGCTTCGCCACGTACGCCGAATGGCTCTGGGCCGAGCACGACGGCGGGCGGACCGTGGCGCAGACCGTCGCCGAACGTTACGCGGCCACCGACTGGTCGAAGCCCACGGTCGACCCGGGCCGGGCCGGGATGTTCAGCGACGCGGTCTACCAGCGCGGCGCGCTCGCGGTGCACGCGCTGCGCCGCGCGGTGGGCGACGAGACGTTCTACCGCGTGCTGCGCGGCTGGCTGGCGCAGCACCGCGACGGCAACGTCACCACCGCCGACTTCGTCGGGTACGCCGAACGCACGTCGGGGCGGCCGCTGCGGGCGCTGCTGGACGCCTGGCTGGTCGGTGGCACGCCGCCGGGACTGCCGTGACGCACACGTGACCGCCGCTGGGTAGGCTGCCGCGGTCGGAGCGGCCCGTGGGCGGGGCCGCCGAACGGGCCCGGGAGGGATCGAGGCGATGACGCGGCGCGGCGCACGACGACGGCTCGGGTTGCTGACCTGCGGCACCCTGCTGGTGGCCGGCTGCGGTTCGGCCGAGCCGGACCCGGGTCCGTCGTCCCCGGCCGGCCCGGCGCCGGCGACCTCGCGCAGCTTCGCACCGGGCGCCGCCGGGGCGGGCGATCCGTACTTCCCGAGCTACGGCAACGGCGGGTACGACGTCGCGCACTACACGGTCAAGGTGCGCTACGACCTGGAGACCGACAAGCTCAGCGGCACCACCACGCTGCGGGCCACCGCGACCGCCGACCTGTCCGCGTTCAACCTGGACCTGGCCGGGCTGACCGTCCGGTCGGTGACAGTGGACGGCACCGCCGCCCGGCACAGCCGTACCGAGGACGAGCTGGTGATCACCCCGGCCATCGGGCTGACCTCCGGCAACGGCTTCACCGCCGAGATCCGGTACGACGGCCGGCCGGAGCCGCTGCGTACCGAGGCGCTGGGCGAGGGTGGCTGGCTGCACACGACCGACGGGGCGATCGCGCTCGGTCAGCCGGAGTCGGCGAGCACCTGGTTCCCGGTCAACGACCACCCGTCGGACAAGGCCACCTACGACATGGAGATCACCGTCCCGAAGGGACTGACGGCGGTCTCCAACGGCGTGCCGAAGGGCAGGTCGACAAGCGGTGCCTGGACCACCTGGAAGTGGTCGGAGACCGCGCCGACGGCCAGTTACCTGACCACCGTGGCGATCGGGAAGTTCCGGGTCACCACCGGGGAGCACAAGGGACGGCCGGTCTACAGCGCGGTCACCACGCAGGTGGCGCAGGGCGCGCCGGACCGGTCGATCGCGCGTACGGTCGAGGTCGCCGACTACCTGGAGAGCGTCTTCGGGCCGTACCCCTTCGACGCGTACGGCGGCGTGGTGGTCGCCGACGATCGGATCCGGTACGCGCTGGAGACGCAGAGCCGCCCGGTCTATTCGGCGAGCTTCTTCCGGCAGGGCGACAACACCGGCGTGGTGGCGCACGAGCTGGCCCACCAGTGGTACGGCAACAGCGTGTCGATCCAGCGCTGGCAGGACATCTGGCTCAACGAGGGGCTGGCCACGTACGCCGAGTGGCTGTGGGCCGAGCACGACGGCTCGACCACCGTGCAGCGCTCGTTCGAGCAGAAGTACGCGAACGCCGGCGGTCAGGTGTGGCGTACGCCGCCGGGCAAGCCGGGCGTCGCCAACCTGTTCAGCCGTTCGGTCTACGACCGGGGCGGGATTACCGTGCACGCGCTGCGGGTGGCGGTGGGCGACACCGCGTTCTTCACCATCCTGCGCACCTGGGCGGCGGAGCGGAAGAACGGCAACGCCACCACAGCCGACTTCGTGGCGCTGGCCGAGCGGATCACCGGCAAGAAGCTGGCGAAGGTCTTCGACCCGTGGCTGTACGGCACCGAGCGTCCGCCCGCCCCGAAGGCGCTGTAGCGCCTCAGTTCTTGACCCGCAGCGACGGGTGGGCGGCCAGGAACGCGTCGGCCCGCCCGCCGCGCAGCGCGGTGAGGAAGTCGCGGCCGAGCGGCTTGAGCTGCTCACCCCGGTACGCGCCGCCGCTGCTCACCCCGGCGCCGGGCAGCACGACGAGCGTGAGCCGGTCGGCCGGCAGGCCACCCAGCGCGTACGCGTAGTCGATCAGCTTCCGGTCGCCGCCGGCGTACACCAGGGTCCTGCCCAGCGCGGCCACCACCTGCTCGACCCGCTGCGGGTCGCGGGCGGTGCCCTGGTCGACGATCTTGCGGGCCAGCGCCCGGAGCAGTTGCTGCTGGTGCCGCTGCCGGGTGTAGTCGCCGCCCGCGGTGTAGCGCTGCCGCGCGTAGTCGAGCGCCTGCCAGCCGGTCAGGTGCCGGGTGCCCTTCTCGTAGACCATCTGCGGCCCGATGTACCCGCCGCCGGTCAGGGTCCGCATGGTGCCGTCGGGGCGGCGGTGCCGGGAGGCGACCTGCTGGTCGACGTAGAGGTCCACCCCGCCGAGCGTGTCCACCAGCTTGTCGAAGCCGCCGAACGTGATCACCGCCCCGGCGTCGATGCGCAGCCCGGTGTAGCGGGAGACGGTGGTGCGCAGCAGTTCGTACCCCTGGGCGGTGCTGGGGTGGGCCTTGTCGCCCGGCACCCGGCTGCCGTAGCTCATCGCGTGGGTGAGCTTGGTCCGCCCGCCCGGGTAGCGGGCCTTCGGGTAGGCGGGGATGTCCACGACCAGGTCGCGGGGGAGCGAGAACAGGTACGCCCGGTCCAGCCCGGCCGGTACGTGCAGCAGCAGCACGGCGTCGGCGTGCGGCTCCCAGCCGGGGATGCTGACCCGGGTGTCGACGCCGACGAGCAGCAGGTTGAGCGGGCCCTTCAGGTCGGCGCCGGGCGGCGGCGTCGGGCTGGCGGTGGTCGGGGCGGGG
>NZ_WBKS01000217.1:0-5183 GCF_008868145.1 Micromonospora sp. AMSO1212t | reverse complement strand
GGGGAGGGAGCGGGTGGTGAAGGTGGTCAGGTCGGGGGCTGTGGCGTCGGTGGGGAGGCGGCGCAGGGCGGCGCGGTCGGCGTAGAGCGTCCAGCGCAGGAAGTCGGTGGTGGTGGCGAGCACCTGGGCGAAGCCGGGTCGCCCGGGCGTCAGGTACTCGCCGTGGCCCTGACCGGTGAGGCTCAGGAAGGCGGCCGGCCCGAGACAGCGGGCGTACGCGGCCCGGCCGATCGGCTCCGGCACGATCCGGTCGGCGCTCCCGTGCACGAACAGCATCGGCGCGAGCGGCCGGGAGAGCCCGGCCACCATCCGGCCACCGGCGATCACGATTCCGGCCCGTACCGGGAACGGCTGCCCGGAGGCGAACATGCCGAGCGTGGTGTGCCCGCCGGCCGAGTGCCCGGCGGCGGCGAACCGGTCCACTGCCATGTGCGCGCCGAGCGGATCCCCGGGCCGGGCGCCCAGCCGGACCAGGTGTCGGATCAGTCGCCAGGCGTCGGCCGGCTGGTTGCGGACGTCGTCGCGGGTGAAGGCGCGGGCGCGCTGGTTCGTACGCGGAAAGGTGGGCGCGACCACCACGAAGCCGGCGGCGGCCCAGCGGCTGGTCAGCGCCGAGTGCAGGGCGGGCAGGCTGCGCAGCCCGTGGCTGTAGAGCACCACCGGGAACCGGCCGGCGGCGAACGGGGCTCCCGGCCGGACGCGGGGTCCAGGGCTCGACGGTGTGGCGCGTCCGGAGCCGGACGGGGCCGCGGAGACGGACGGGCGAGACGGCAGGGCCGAAGCGCGAGGCCCGCGCGGGCCGGACAGGACCGGCGCGAGATCGACACCAGCCGAGCCGGGACCAGCCGAAACAGGGCCGGCCGAGCCGGGGCCGGCCGTGTACGGCGGTGCGGAGGACTGCTGTGCCGGGTACCACACGGTGACCGGCAGCGGCCGCCTGCCGTCCGGATCGAGCGTGAACTGTCGCATCCCGACCGCGTACTGGTGCTCCGGCGCGGGCCCGACGGCGGCCGGGACCGGGCCGGACGTGGCCACGGCCGGGCCGCAACCGGCCAGCAGCGCCGTCATCAGCGCGGCGACCAGCCGCTGCCCCCTCACACCTGCACGGTAGGCAGCCGAGCGGTCGGCCCGCGCCCGCCGTCCGGGCCGGTCGGTGCCGCCACCCGGGCGGCTCCCGCCTCCACCGGGTGGCCGGGTTCGCCCGATCCCGCCGACCGGATCCGCAGGTGGCGGCCCGGCGGGACATTCCGGTCCGGGCGGCTTCGCTAGGGTCAGCCGCATGGCTGAGAACTACACCGACCCGAGTGGCAACACCGCGCAGTTCCGCGCATTCGTCGATTCTCCCGAGCCGGCCGCGTCGGCGTCGGCGCCGTCACGCCTGCCGCTGATCGCCGGCGTGGCCGTCGCCGCCGTGGTGGTGGTCGCCCTGGTCGCCTGGATCGCCCTGGGCTGACCCGGCCCGCGCGGGAAGCGAGGCGGCGAGCAAGCATGGTCCGGCCCCGGCTCACGCCGGGGATCCGGCGCACGTGACACGCGGTCAGACGCCCAGCACCTCGCGGGTCTCGCGGGCGATCTCCCGCTCCTCGTCGGTGCCGACCACGAGCACCGCCACCTCCGCGCCGTCCGGGGAGACGACCCGGTCGCCGTGGCCGTCGTTGCGCGCCGGGTCGACCGCGACGCCCAGCCGCTCCAGCCCGGCCAGCGACGCCGCCCGCACCGGTGCGGCGTGCTCGCCGACCCCGGCGGTGAACGCGATCGCGTCGACCCGGCCGAGCAGCGCGTAGTACGCGCCCACGTAGCCGGTGATCCGGCGGCAGTAGACGTCGAACGCCAGCGTCGCGTCCGGGTCGCCGGCGTCGCGGCGGGCCAGCACCTCCCGCATGTCGTTGGCGCCGGTCAGCCCGAGCAGGCCGCTGCGGTGGTTGAGCAGGTCGTCGATGTCGTCCACGACCATGCCGCCCTCGCGGCGC
This sequence comes from Micromonospora sp. AMSO1212t, assembly GCF_008868145.1. Lineage (NCBI taxonomy): Bacteria > Bacillati > Actinomycetota > Actinomycetes > Micromonosporales > Micromonosporaceae > Micromonospora > Micromonospora sp. AMSO1212t. The sequence goes on along the minus strand of NZ_WBKS01000217.1, from coordinate 3,213 downwards.
AGGTGGAAGATGACTGTCGGGTCGAGGTCGCCGCTGCGGGTGCCCATCACCAGGCCCTCCAGCGGGGACATGCCCATCGAGGTGGCCACGCTGCGGCCTCCCTGGACCGCGCACGCGCTCGCCCCGTTGCCCAGGTGCAGGGTGATCGTGTTCAGCTCGTCGTACGGGCGGTCGAGCAGGTCGGCGACGCGACGCGAGACGTACGCGTGCGAGGTGCCGTGGAAGCCGTAGCGGCGGACGCCGTACCGCTCGGCGGTGACCTTGTCGATCGCGTACGTGGCGCCGGCCTCGGGCAGCGTGTGGTGGAACGCGGTGTCGAAGACCGCCACCTGCGGGGTGTCCGGCAGCGCCTCCCGGGCCACCCGGATGCCGGCCAGGTTGGCCGGGTTGTGCAGTGGCGCCAGCGGCACCAGATCCTCGATGGCGGCCACGACCGCGTCGTCGATGCGTACCGGCGCGCTGAACTTCCGCCCGCCGTGCACCACCCGGTGGCCGACGCCGGACAGCCCGGTCAGGTCTAGCCGGCCGATGATCTCCCGGACCGCGCTCTCGTGGTCGGCCGGCCCGCCGCCGGGTTCGCCGATCCGCTCGACTGTGCCCTTGTCCAGGACGTCGTCGCCGTCGTACAGCCGGTACTTGACCGACGAGGACCCGCTGTTGAGGACCAGGATGCGGCTCATTCCGACGCCTCCGCGGCGGCCTGGATGGCGGTGATCGCCACCGTGTTGACGATGTCCGCCACGGTAGCGCCCCGGGACAGGTCGTTCACCGGCCGGCGCAGGCCCTGCATGACCGGCCCGACCGCCACCGCCCCGGCCGACCGCTGCACCGCCTTGTACGTGTTGTTGCCGGTGTTGAGGTCCGGGAAGATGAACACGGTCGCCCGCCCCGCGACCGGGCTGTCCGGCAGCTTGGTGGCCGCCACCTGCGGGTCGATCGCCGCGTCGTACTGGATCGGGCCCTCGACCAGCAGGTCCGGCCGGCGTTCCCGGACCAGCTTGGTGGCCGCCGCGACCTTCTCCACGTCGGCGCCGGCGCCGGAGCTGCCGGTGGAGTACGACAGCATCGCCACCCGGGGCTCGATGCCGAACCGGGCCGCGGTGTCGGCCGACGAGATGGCGATGTCGGCGAGCTGGTCGGCGTCCGGGTCGGGGTTGACGGCGCAGTCGCCGTACACAAGCACCCGGTCGGCGAGCAGCATGAAGAAGACGCTGGAGGCGACCGAGACGCCCGGCACGGTCCGGATGATCTCGAACGCGGGCCGGATGGTGGCGGCTGTGGTGTGGGTGGCGCCGGAGACCATGCCGTCGGCGTGACCGGTCTGCACCATCATCGTGCCGAAGTAGTTGGCCTGCGCCACGATGTCGTGCGCCAGCTCCACTGTGACGCCGCGGTGGGCGCGCAACTGCGCGTACGCCTGGGCGAACTCGTCCCGCCACGGGCTGGTCACCGGGTCGACGATCTGGGCGTCACCGAGGTCGACGCCCAGTTCCCGGGTCCGCCTGGCGATCTCGTCCGGGCGGCCGAGCAGGGTGATCTCCGCGACGCCCCGGCGCAGCAGCACCTCGGTGGCGCGCAGGATCCGCTCGTCCGCGCCCTCGGGCAGCACCAGCCGGCGGCGCCGGGCGCGGGCCCGGTCGATCAGGTCGTTCTCGAACATCAGCGGGGTGACCCGCGCGGACCGGCTGACCCGCAGCCGACGGGCCAGGTCGTCGGTGTCCACGCAGCGTTCGAACGCGCCGAGCGCGGCCTCGACCTTGCGCGGGTTGGCGGTGCTGGGGCGGCCCTCGATGCGGCTGGACGCGGACACCGTGTCGTAGCTGTCGCTGGGCACCGACAGCACTGGGAGCCCGGTGTTCATCCGCTCGACCAGGCGCATGGCGCGCGGGTCGGGCTGTTCGCCGAGCGTGAGCACCAGCCCGGCCAGCGACACCTGCCCGGCCACGTGCGCGGCGCCGGCGGCGACCAGCAGGTCGGCGCGGTCGCCCGGGGTGATCACCAGCGCCCCGTCGGTGAGGTGGTCCAGCAGCGTCGGCACGTGCGCCGCGCCCACCACGTAGTCGAGCACGTCGCGGTCGAGCGCGGTCTCGTCGCCGGTGAGCACGGTGCCGTGCAGCGCCGCCGCCACCTCGGCCACCGTCGGCGCCGACACGGTCGGCACCTCCGGGATCGCGTACGCGGGCACCGGCAGCTCGGGCAGCGTCATGGGCTCCGGCACGCGGTTGGCCAGTGCCGCGATCACCGTCGCGCCGAGGTCGACCAGATCGTGGTACGCGCCACGCAGTGCCGCCGCGATCGAGTCGGGCGCCTGCCCGAACCCGTCCACCACGGGCACCACGACGCTGCCGAACTCGGTCGCCAGGCGGGCGTTGAAGGCCAGCTCGCGTGGCCCGGTGCCGTCGCCGTAGGCGAAGTCGCTGCCGACCACCACTATCGCCGGGCAGCGCCGTTCGACCTCCCGGTAGCGGGTGACGATCCGGGAGATCAGCTCCTCCCGGCGGCCGTCCGCGACGAGCGCGCTCGCCTCGGCGTACGTGGCGCCGTACAGCTCGTCGACCGGCAGTTCCATCCGGTAGCGCTCGGTGAGCAGGGCGAGGATCGGGTCGGCGCCGTCACCGGCGACGAGCGGCCGGAACGCGCCTATCCGTTCCACCTGCCGGGACAACAGCTCGGCCAGCCCGAGCGCCACTGTCGATTTTCCCCCGCCGGAGCCGACGCCGGTGAGGTACACGCTGCGAGCCACGGCACCCAACCTACAAGATCGAGGTCGGTGCTGTCCGTTCTGCCTGGTCAGCACGGCTAGCCGGGGGAGAAGGTGGGAATTTCTCGCATCTACACTTGGCTTGTGGAAGGCCCGACCGCACTGATTCCTGTCGTACCGGAATCGCCCCCCGTCTTCGTCGACCCGAGCGGGCGGCGACGCCGGCGGCTGCGCCGTCTCGCCTACTGCGCCGGCGCGGCGGGTGTGATCTACACGGTCATGGTCGGAGTCAGCTTCGCCGGCGGGCCGATCACCCCGGACACCGTCATCCCGTTCGTCGAGCCGAGCACCGAGCAGCGGCTGCCGTCGCCGGGCCAGCCGGCGTCGCCGTCACCCGCGGTCACCCGTGTCGCGCCGGCGACGCCCACCGACGTCGGTACCGCCGCGACACGTGCGCCGGCCACCTCCGCCTCGCCCGCAAGCGCGGTCCCACCCAGCCCCGGGTATCAACC
>NZ_WBKS01000216.1:0-5251 GCF_008868145.1 Micromonospora sp. AMSO1212t | reverse complement strand
GGGCTGGGAGGTGTGTATAAGGGAGAGGTTCGGGGGTGGGGGACTGGCGGGACTCGGGGGTCGTGCCGCGTAGGCGGGCGATCAGGCGCATGCCGTGGTAGATCACCAGGGCCGCCGCCGTGCCCAGGGCGATGCCGTTGAACGACAGGTCGCCCGCGGTCAGCGTGTAGTTGGCGGCGCCGATGATCACCGCTACCGCGGCGGTGAACAGGTTGATCGGGTCGTGGAAGTCGACCCGGCTCTCGATCCAGATCCGGGCGCCCAGGATGGCGATCAGGCCGTACAGGGCGGTCGTGGCGCCACCGAGCACGCCGGCCGGGACGGTCAGGATCAGCGCGCCGAACTTCGGGCAGAGCCCGAGCAGGATCGCCGTGCCGCCGGCCACCCAGTACGCGGCGGTGGAGTAGACGCGGGTCGCCGCCATCACGCCGATGTTCTCCGCGTACGTGGTGGTGCCGGAACCGCCGCCGGAGCCGGCCAGCACTGTGGCGACGCCGTCGCCGAGCAGCGCCCGGCCCATGTCGCGGTCCAGGTTGCGGCCGGTCATCGCGGCGACCGCCTTGACGTGCCCGGCGTTCTCCGCGATCAGCACCAGGATCACCGGGATGACCAGCACGACGGCGCGCGCGTCGAAGCTCGGCGTGTGGAACTCGGGGAAGCCGACCCAGGCCGCCTGGCGCAGGCCGCTGACCGCCTGCTGGTCGAGGTTGCCGGTCAGCGCGGCGAGCACCCAGCCGACCACCACGCCGATGAGGATCGACAGACGCGCCACGAAGCCGCGGAAGAGCACAGTGGTGAGCAGGATCGCGACGAGCGTGACCACGGCGATCAGCGGCTGGGCCTTCACGCCGGTGCCGGAGCCGTCGCCGTCCCAGGCCACCGGCGCGAGGTTGAGGCCGATCAGCATGACGATCGCGCCGGTGACCACCGGCGGCATCAGCGCGTCGATCCAGCGGGAACCGGCCACCTGCACCACCACGCCGACGATCGCGAGCGCGACACCCGCGACGACGATGCCGCCGAGGGCCGCGCCGATGCCGCCGTCGGTCTTCGCGGCCAGCACCGGCGCGATGAACGCGAACGACGAGCCGAGGTACGAGGGCAGCCGGTTGCCGGTGATCAGCAGGAACAGCAGCGTGCCGAGCCCGGAGAACAACAGCGTCGTGGCGGGCGGGAACCCGGTGATCAGCGGGACGGTGAAGGTGGCGCCGAACATGGCGACCACGTGCTGCACGCCCACGCCGACGGTGCGCGGCCAGGAGAGCCGTTCGTCCGGCTGGACCACGTCGCCGGGGCGTACCTGGCGGCCGTCGCCGTGCACGGTCCACGGGGACCAGCGGGAGGAGGTGGGGGACTGGGTCATGGCCGCCCTTCGCGTCATCGGGTGACGGGGGCGTGATCGACCCTGGGGGTTGTTTCTAGCACGTGCCCTGCCCGGATGTGGGCCCGGCCCGGGCTCAGGCGACGCCGGTGGGACGGAACTGGACGCTGACCCGGGGGCCGACCGGGCGGGTGGTCTTCGGCACGGCGTGCTCCCAGGTGCGCTGGCAGGAGCCGCCCATGACCACGAGGTCGCCGTGGCCGAGCGGGAACCGAAGGCTGCCGCCGCCTCCGCCGCGGGGGCGCAGCAGCAGCGCGCGGGGGGAGCCGAACGAGACGATCGCGACCATCGTGTCGGTGTGCGCGGAGCGGCCCAGGGTGTCGCCGTGCCAGGCCACGCTGTCGCGTCCGTCGCGGTAGAGGCACATGCCGGCGGTGACGAACGGCTCGCCCAGCTCGGACGCGTAGTGCCGGGTGAGCGCGTCCCGGGCCGCGCTGAGCACCGGGTGCGGCAGCGGCCGGCCGGCGGCGTACCAGCAGAGCAGCCGGGGCACGTCGACCTCGGCGTCGTACATGGTGCGGCGCTCGGCCCGCCAGGGCACGTCGTGGCGCAGCGTGTCGAGCACCTCGTCGGAGCCGCGTACCCAGCCGGGCAGGTGGTCGACCCAGGCGCCCCGGCTCAGCTCGTGCCGGCGCAGTCGACCGGCGAGCGGGCCCAGGGTCGGGCCCTGCTCGGCCAGGTCGAGCATCGAGGGCTGGTACGCGTCGGACACGCAGCCGATCGTACCGCGCTCTCGAACAGGCGTACGACGGTCAGCGTCGCAGCATCCGGCGGACCTTGCCCGGGACGGCCTGCTTGATCCGCTCGCGGAGCTGCTGCGAGCGCAGCGCGTCGATGGTCCCGGTGAGCTTGGCGTTCTCGTCGCGCAGCCGCTCGATGCGGGTCAGCAGTTCGGCCGGCGTGGTGGCGGCGGCGGGCCGGACGGCCGGCGGGAAGACCGTCTCGCTCACCTGGCGGTCGAAGCGGGCCGCGCTGTCGCCGTCGGCGAACGAGGTGCCGAGGTCGTGCTTGGCCAGGAACGCCGTGATGGTCTCGAAGCGGGCCTTGTGGCCGTCGTTGAGCGCGGTGTAGTCGGCCTCCGCGTAGAGGTCGGCGGCGTCGACGTCGGCCGGCACGTCCCGCATGATCCGGTGCGGGATGCCGAAGTAGCGGGCCAGTTCCAGCGTGCGCGAGTCGTGGGCGAACAGGTAGCCGGGCGTGCCGGCGACGAGCGCCGTGATGGTGCCGTGGATGCGGGTGCCGAACGCGAAGTCGTACCCGGACAGGTGCGACATCCAGGTCCACGGGTCGACGAACATGCGCACCTTGTCCTCGGCGAACAGCGGGTGCGAGGTGTGCAGCGGGATGTCGCTGCTCTGGCCCCGGTGCTCGGGCGCGTCGCCGTAGAGCAGGGTGCCGAGCGTCCGCAGGTCCTGCGGCACGTAGCAGAGGTTCGGGTAGCGCTCCTGGTGGTGGCGGACCACCGAGGCCATCGAGCGGACGTACGGGGAGATGGTGAGCGCGACCTTCGAGTCGGCGGTCAGCTCCGGGCGGGTCTTCTCCAGCTGGAACGTGTCGCCGTGCAGGAACATCGACGGGCAGCCGATCTGCTCCACGGCGGAGAAGCCCAGCGCGTTGAGGTAGCTCTCGGTCACCTCGCCGCGTACGCCGATGCTGTGCGACCGGTCCAGCACGGCCTTGCAGAACGCGCGGACCGGCTCGTCGATCGGCCGCAGGTACTCGCGGTCGCCGTCGACGTTCGTCTGCACGCCGACGCCGAGCACCACCACCGGGATCTTCAGCCGTTCGATCAGCCGGGTCAGCGGGGTCAGGCGGTGAATGAAGCTGCGCCGGAACGCGTTGGCCAGGGGTACGACGAAGACGTCGTGCCGCTCGTTGATCTCGTCGGCGAGACGCGGGTCGGCCGGGGTGCGGGTCGGTGTGATCTCGGCCGTGGAGGTGGCGAGCAGCTTGTGCGCGGCGTGGCTGAAGACCAGGTTGCCGCTGTTGTCCCCGATCCAGTTGCCGGCGAACGTCTCCTCGGGCGTGAGGACGTCGAACGGGCCCTTGCGGGCGCGGAGCAGGATCCGCTGGTGCATCCGGTTTCGCTCACCTTCCGTACGGCACGGCGTGCGGGCGGGAGCCGTGGTGGGGTGCCCGCGCGTGCAGGAACGGAATCCTATCCGCCGCTCCTGGGAGACCCGGCGGACGTCGGCTCGCCGGGAACGTCCCGGTTCCCCGGGGGTAGGGTGCCCGGAATGACCAGCGCGCCGACCGTCACCCGTGCCCCACGACTGCCGTCGCTGACCGGATTGCGGTGGGTCGCCGCGCTGCTCGTCTTCGGCTTCCACGCCGGGACCATGGGGATCGTCGCCGAGCCGCACCTGAAGCCCTTGATCGACAAGGCGTTCAGCCTGGGCCTGTCCGGCGTCGAGTTCTTCTTCATCCTCAGCGGGTTCGTGCTGGTCTGGTCGTACCGGGACGGGGAACGCGCGTGGACGTTCCTGCGCCGCCGGTTCGCCAAGATCTACCCGAACCACGTGGTGACGTTCGTCGCGGCGGTGGCGATCGCCGCCTGGTTCGCCGACCCGATCGTGCCGTGGGCCGCGATCGCCAACTTCTTCCTGGTCCAGGCGTGGATCCCGCTGGGCGGCTACTTCTACAGCGTCAACAACGTGAGCTGGTCGCTCTCCTGCGAGCTGGCCTTCTACCTGTGCCTGCCGCTCGTGGTGCCGTGGCTGCGCCGGGCCCGTACCGGCGTGCTGCGGACCGTGCTGGTCGCGGCGCCGCTGCTCATCCTGGCGCTGTGGCCCGGCCAGCAGTTCGTGCCGGAGGAACAGCGGTGGTGGTTCACCCAGATCTTCCCGGTGACCCGGTCGCTGGAGTTCTGGATGGGCGTGGCCGCCGCCGAACTGATGCGCCGGCACCGCTGGCGCGGCCCGAACCTCACCGTCGCCACCGGCGTCTTCGTCACCACCTGGGTCGTCGCCGCGCTGTGGATCCCGGCCGAGTTCTGGGCGGCGCTGCTCGCGGTCGCGTACCTGCTGGTCATCGCCGCCGCGGCGGACGCCGACGTGCGCGGCCGGCCCACCCCCTGGCGGTCCCGCGCGATGGTCTGGCTCGGTGAGGTCTCGTTCGCCTTCTACCTGGTCCACGTGCTGGTCATGGTCACCGTGTTGCGGCTGACCGGGCACTGGGGGACCGGGCTGCCCGGCTGGCGCGGCCCGCTCGCGGTGCTCGGCTTCCTGGTGGTCACGCTCGCGCTGGCCGCCGCGCTGCACCGCTGGGTGGAGGTGCCGATGATGCGCCTGCTCGGCCCGTCCCGCCGGGCCCGCGCGGCGTCGCGCGTGCCGGCCCCCGCGCCGGCGGTGCCGGCTCCGCGCGGGGCCGCCGACGACGCCGCCACCCCGGCCGCCGACGGCGGCGCGACGTCCGTCGCCGGTCCGGGCGAGGGCATCGAGTACGCCGGGCGGCGTCGCCCGGACTGACACGCGCACCCGTCGGCCGGTCGATCGCGACACGCCGTGCGGCGGTGCGTTCGTGGGGGATCGGCGGTAATTTGTACCCGTGCTTCCGATCGCGCTCACCTGCCCCGTGTGGTGGGTGGCGCGCTGGACCGCCCGGATGCTCGCCAGTCTCGCCGTGGTCGTCGCCTGTTCGTTCGGCGCCGCCACGCTGCCGTCGGGTGTCGCCGCTGCCGCCCCGGCCCCGGCGGCGGCCGTCTCGGCGTACCCCGTCGCCGGTGCCTCGGCCACCGCGCGGCCGGAGGCCGACCGTGCGGCCGAGCGGCAGGCCCTTCCCGCCGGTGTCCCGGCGCCCGCTCCCCGGGCCGTCGACGCGGCCGCACCGCAGCCGGTCCCGGCCGGCCGGGACCGGCTGCGGTGCGGCCGC
>NZ_WBKS01000215.1:0-5264 GCF_008868145.1 Micromonospora sp. AMSO1212t | reverse complement strand
GGGGTTATGCCCGCGAGGGCGGTGGGGCCCGCCGTTCCGGCGGGTGCCGGGAGAACCGCGACGTCGCCAACGGTCCCTGCCAGTGACGAGTCCTGGTGGGAGGTGCCGTGTCCGAACCCCGCGTCGATCCGGACGTCGACCTGCGCGTACCGGCAGACCGGAGCGAACTGTCCGCGCACCCGGCGGCGGTGCTCGGCGTGATCGCCGCCGGCGGCGTGCTCGGCGCGCTGGCCCGGGCCGGCGCCCAGGCCGCCGTGCCGCACCAGCCCGGCGGCTTCCCCTGGGCCACGTTCGCCGTCAACGTCACCGGCTGCCTGCTCATCGGCGTGCTGATGGCGGTGCTCGCCGCCCGCCCGGCCCACCCGCTGACCCGGCCGTTCCTCGGCGTCGGCGTGCTCGGCGGGTTCACCACGTTCTCCGCGTACGCGGTCGACGCGCAGCGGCTGCTGACCGACGGCGCGGCCGGTACGGCGGGCGCCTACCTGGCCGCGACGGTGCTCGGCGCGCTGGCGGCGGTCGCGGCCGGGGACGCGGTGACCGCCCGGCTGCTGGCCGCCCGGGACGGGAGCCGGCGGTGACCGTCGCACTGCTGCCTGCCCGGAGTGGGGCGGACCGATGACGATCCTGCTGATCGCGCTCGGCGCCGCGATCGGCGCGCCGCTGCGCTACCTGACCGACCGGGCGGTGCAGGCCCGGCACGGGTCGCCGTTCCCGTGGGGCACGCTGACCGTCAACGTGGCCGGGTCGGTGCTGCTCGGCGGCCTGCTCGCGGCGCCCGTCGCCCCGGGCGTGACCGCGCTGGTCGGCACCGGCTTCTGCGGCGCGCTGACCACCTGGTCCACGCTCAGCTACGAGACGTTGCGCCTGGCCCGCACCGGCGAGCGCCGCCCCGCGTACGCGAATGTCACGCTCAGTGTGGTCGCGGGGCTCGGCGCGGCGTTCCTGGGCTACGCGGTCGTCACCGCGCTGAGCGGCTGACCGCGCCGGTCAGCCGGTCAGCGGGCCCGGCGCTCCGGGTGGGCCCGGTTCCATGCCCGCATCCGCTCCGGGTAGCCGGTGCGGGCCGCCTCGTACAGCGGCACCGCGTGCTTCTGGGCGATCTTGCCGGCGACCCGGGGCGAGCCGGTACGGCGGCGGATCCACTCGCCGTCGTGCGCGATGGCGACGACTGTGGTGTCGGTGGCGGTGGTCTCCGGTTCCAGGTAGAACTCGACCCCGCTCCGGCTGGTGACGAACGCCTCCAGTTGCGCCAGGTCCTCCTTGGTCGCCTCGCGGTCGAGCTTCGTGGGCGTCGTCGGGTCGGCGGCCCGGCGGCTGAACCAGCCCATGCCCGCCTCCTCTCCTCGCGTTCGCTCCAGTGCAGCACGCCCGCCTGGCAGGCGGCTGGGAGCGCGGTGGGAGTCGGCTGGAGCGGCTCAGCCGACCTTCGCCGCCGGGGCGCCGGCCTGCGCGTCCGGCGCGGCGGCGCGTTCCCGCAGCACCGGCACCAGCGCGAGCGTGGGCAGCAGGAGCAGCGGCACCACGCCGAGCGCGGACAGCACCCCGAAGTGGTCGCCGAGGAAACCGAGCAGCGGCGGGCCGGCCAGGAAGGCGGTGTAGCCGATCACCGCGACCACGCTCACCCGGGCCGGGGCCCTGTCCTCGTCGTCGGCGACGGCGCTCATCCCGACCGGGAAGCCGAGCGAGGCGCCGAGTCCCCACAGCGCGACGCCGGCCACGGCGAGGGGGCCGTTCCCGGCCAGCACGGCGAGCGCGGCACCGGCGGACGCCATCGCGATGGTGGTGAACAGCACCGGCACCCGGCCCCACCTGTCGATGGCGACGGTGCCGACGGTGCGGCCGATCGTCATGCCCACCACGAACACGCCGAACACGGCGGCGCCGACGGCCTCGTCGACCCCGTACCCGTCCACGAACGCCACCGCGAGCCAGTCGTTGGCGCTGCCCTCGGTGAACGCCATGACCAGCACGAGCAGCCCGATCAGCAGCGTGCGGGGCTCGCGCCAGGCGGCGAGCAGCGCCTGCCGCCGGGCCGCCGGCTCCCCGGCCCCGGCCGCCTCGGCGGTGGCCGCGAGGAACGCCCGGGCGCCGACCATCGTGCCGGCCAGGATCAGCACGGACAGGACCGGCAGGTGCACGCCGACGGGTACGCCGAAGTGCGCCGCCCCGGCGCCCAGCCCGGCCCCGGCCACCGAGCCGAGGCTCCAGGCGGCGTGGAACCGGGGCAGGATGGTGTAGCCGAGGCGCTTCTCCACGGCCGCGCCCTCGACGTTCATCGCCACGTCGCACAGGCCGGAGCCGAAGCCGAACGCGGCGAGGCCGAGCCCCACCCCGACGACCGAGCCGGCCAGGCTGGCGGACAGACCCGCCACGGTCAGGCCGAGCGAGACCAGCACCACCGACACGGCCACCGTGCGCGCCGGCCCGAGCCGCTGGGTGACCAGGCCGGCGGTCGGCATGGCCAGCAGCGAGCCCGCCGACGCGCAGAGCAGTAGCAGGCCGAGCCGGCCCGGGTTGAGGTCGAGCGCCTCCTGGGCCGCCGGGACCCGGGAGAACCAGCTCGCCACCGCGAGCCCGTTGAGGGCGAAGACGACGGCCACGCCGTTGCGGGCGCTCAGTACCGCCCGGGGCGCCGGTGGCCGCTTCCCGGCCGGTGCGTCGATGGTGCTGCTCACGGTGCGGTGGTCCCTTCCCCCGTCTGATCCCGACGACAATCGCACACCTGAGAGCGCTTCCACCACAAACGCGGTTATGGCTTCGCCCATCCGCGCCGGAGCAGGCATGATGCGGACATGGGTACGCCGACCGCACGTCCCGCCACGCTCGACGACGTGGCCCGCGACGCCGGGGTGTCCCGGGCCACCGCCTCCCGGGTGCTCGGCGGCTACGGGTTCACCTCGGTGGACGCCCGCGCCCGGGTGCGGGCCGCCGCCGAGCGCCTCGACTACGTGCCGGACCTCGCGGCCCGGGCGCTGGTGCGCGGGGCCGGGGTACGCCTGGTGGTGGCGGTGGTGGGCCGTGACGACTCGGTGCTGGACGACCCGTACGTGCACCGGGTGGTGGGCGCGGCGTCGCGGGTGTGCGCGCGGCACGGCGTCGGCGTGGCGCTGGAGTGGCTGCCGCTCGCCGACCCGTCCGGGCTGGCCCGGCTCGGCGCGGACCGGGGCGTCTGCGGCGTGATCCTGGTCAACACCGTCCAGGCGGCGCTCGACGCGGTACCGCCGAGGCTGCGCGGCCGGGTCGTCTCGATCGGTCAGGGCTCGGCGACGGTGCCGTCGTTCGACGTCGACAACGCCGGCGGCGCCGGCGAGGTGTTGCGTCACCTGTACGCCACCGGTCGCCGCCGCATCGTCATGGTCACCGGGCCGCGCTGGCTGAGCTGCGCCGAGCGCTCGGTCACCACGTACCGGGAGCTGATGCGGGAGTCGGGGTCGCCGGAGCGGCTGGTCACCGGCGACTTCACCACGGCACAGGGCGGCCGGGCGGCGCTGGAGGCGCTGCGCCGGTGGCCGGACGCCGACGCGGTCTACGCGGCCAGCGACGCCACCGCCTTCGGCGTGATCGCGGCGCTGCGCGGGCGCGGCATCCGCGTACCGCACGACGTGGCGGTGGCCGGGTTCGACGACCTGCCGTACGCGGCGATCAGCAGCCCGCCGCTGACCACCGCGACCCACCCGGTCGACCGGATCGCCGCCGCCGCGGCCACGGCCGTGCTGACGCGTGAGCCGGTCGCCCCGAGCACCCCGTTCCCGTCGACGCTCGTCACCCGCGAGAGCGCCTGACCGGCCGCTCGGCCCGGTCCCGTTCGGGCCGGCCGGCCCTGGCCGTCGCCCCCGCGCCGTCCGTTAATGGAGGGCGGGGAAGGGAGTTCCGATGCGGCGGTGGCGACCCACCAGATGGATGTACCGGGGCGGCCGGCCGAACCGGCTGGCCCGGATGATGAACGCGCTGTCGGCCTGGCAGTACGGCGCCGGCCTCGCCCCGCGGCACTGGGTGACCATGGAGGTGCCGGGCCGCCGCACCGGCCGGGCCGTCTCGGTGCCGATCGTGGTGGCCGACCTCGACGGCGAGCGATACGTCGTGTCGATGCTGGGCCAGCGGGCCAACTGGGTGGCGAACGTGCACGCCGCGGGCGGGCGGGTGGTGCTGCGCCGTCGCCGCCGCGAGCCGGTCCGGCTGGTCGAGGTGCCGGTGGCGCAGCGGCCACCGATCCTGCGCCGGCACCTGGCGCTCGCCCCGGGCGCCCGGGCGCACGCGCCGGTGGACCGGCACGCCCCGCTCGCCGACTTCGCCCGGGTCGCCGCCGACATTCCGGTCTTCCGGGTCGTCCCGGCGGGCACCCGGTGAAAGCGCCCGGACACAAAACTTCAGAATATCGAGCGCGACGGTTTCCGGGGGTCGTCCGAATGGGAGAGACGGCGGGTAAGATCGGCGACACGAAGGCGGCTGATCGCTGACTGTCGCGCCCGGCGCGGGCGCTCACACTTGCCGCATGAATACGAGACTCCGCCGCAGCCGCTCATTCGGCCTCGCGGTGTGTCTCGCCCTCGTGGCGATATTGAGCGGCTGCATGCAGCTCAACCTCGGGCTGACCGTGAACGACGACGACACGGTCTCCGGTCAGCTCCTGCTCACCGCACCGAAGTCCGTGCTCAAGCAGCGGAACCCGGACCCGGCGGTGGCGTTCGCCGAACTGCGGCCGAACATTCCCTCACTTCCGCCTGGAGCGGAGACCCGGTACGAGGACGCCACCTCGTACGGCATTCAGATCACGTACCGGAAAACGCCACTGGCGCAATTCACGAGCGAAAGTGTGAATCTTGTCCGGGACGAGGATCTCATTCGCTTCTCGCTCCCGCTGGACCCGAATAAATACGGCGGCAAGTTCGGGCAGCAGGATCCGCGCCAGCAACAGGCGTTCATGACCTTGATGGCGTTCGAGATCTCGGTGACGTTCCCCGGCCGGGTGCTCGACACCAACGGCACTGTCACCGGACGCTCGGTCAGCTGGAAGGTGGTCGCCAACCAGCCGAAGCCGGCCGAGTTGCGTGCCGTCGCCCAGGCTCCCCCGCCGCCCGCCACCAGCCCGGCCGCCGTGGTGACCGGGAACGGTTCCTTCCCCTGGCTGCCGGTCGTCGCCGCCGTGGTCGTCCTGCTGCTGGTCGCCGGCGTGGTGCTCGTCCTGCTGCTGCGGCGCCGGCGCTCCCGCGGCGTCCCCGGTCCGGCGGCCGCCCCCACCGCGACGGCAGCCACCGGCCCGGCCC
>NZ_WBKS01000214.1:0-5383 GCF_008868145.1 Micromonospora sp. AMSO1212t | reverse complement strand
GGGGCTTCTGGTTGGTGTGTGGTTGTTCTTTGAGAACTCAACAGGGTGCTTGTAAAGCCAGTGCCAATTGTTTTATACCCCGGACTGGTGGCCATTCTTTTGGGAGTGGTTGCTGGTTGGGATTCCTTTGGCAACACTTTTGTTGCCAGGTTATGCTGTTCGACAAGTTTTTGTTGGAGAGTTTGATCCTGGCTCAGGACGAACGCTGGCGGCGTGCTTAACACATGCAAGTCGAGCGGAAAGGCCCTTCGGGGTACTCGAGCGGCGAACGGGTGAGTAACACGTGAGCAACCTGCCCCAGGCTTTGGGATAACCCCGGGAAACCGGGGCTAATACCGAATATGACCTTGCACCGCATGGTGTTTGGTGGAAAGTTTTTCGGCTTGGGATGGGCTCGCGGCCTATCAGCTTGTTGGTGGGGTGATGGCCTACCAAGGCGACGACGGGTAGCCGGCCTGAGAGGGCGACCGGCCACACTGGGACTGAGACACGGCCCAGACTCCTACGGGAGGCAGCAGTGGGGAATATTGCACAATGGGCGGAAGCCTGATGCAGCGACGCCGCGTGAGGGATGACGGCCTTCGGGTTGTAAACCTCTTTCAGCAGGGACGAAGCGTAAGTGACGGTACCTGCAGAAGAAGCGCCGGCCAACTACGTGCCAGCAGCCGCGGTAAGACGTAGGGCGCGAGCGTTGTCCGGATTTATTGGGCGTAAAGAGCTCGTAGGCGGCTTGTCGCGTCGACTGTGAAAACCCGCAGCTCAACTGCGGGCCTGCAGTCGATACGGGCAGGCTAGAGTTCGGTAGGGGAGACTGGAATTCCTGGTGTAGCGGTGAAATGCGCAGATATCAGGAGGAACACCGGTGGCGAAGGCGGGTCTCTGGGCCGATACTGACGCTGAGGAGCGAAAGCGTGGGGAGCGAACAGGATTAGATACCCTGGTAGTCCACGCTGTAAACGTTGGGCGCTAGGTGTGGGGGGCCTCTCCGGTTCCCTGTGCCGCAGCTAACGCATTAAGCGCCCCGCCTGGGGAGTACGGCCGCAAGGCTAAAACTCAAAGGAATTGACGGGGGCCCGCACAAGCGGCGGAGCATGCGGATTAATTCGATGCAACGCGAAGAACCTTACCTGGGTTTGACATGGCCGCAAAACTGTCAGAGATGGCAGGTCCTTCGGGGGCGGTCACAGGTGGTGCATGGCTGTCGTCAGCTCGTGTCGTGAGATGTTGGGTTAAGTCCCGCAACGAGCGCAACCCTCGTTCGATGTTGCCAGCGCGTTATGGCGGGGACTCATCGAAGACTGCCGGGGTCAACTCGGAGGAAGGTGGGGATGACGTCAAGTCATCATGCCCCTTATGTCCAGGGCTTCACGCATGCTACAATGGCCGGTACAATGGGCTGCGATACCGTGAGGTGGAGCGAATCCCAAAAAGCCGGTCTCAGTTCGGATCGGGGTCTGCAACTCGACCCCGTGAAGTCGGAGTCGCTAGTAATCGCAGATCAGCAACGCTGCGGTGAATACGTTCCCGGGCCTTGTACACACCGCCCGTCACGTCACGAAAGTCGGCAACACCCGAAGCCGGTGGCCCAACCCTTGTGGAGGGAGCCGTCGAAGGTGGGGCTGGCGATTGGGACGAAGTCGTAACAAGGTAGCCGTACCGGAAGGTGCGGCTGGATCACCTCCTTTCTAAGGAGCACCATCCACCGAAAGGTGGTATGGAGCCCGCACTGCCCGAATGTGGTGGTGGGGTGCTCAGATGGCGGAGACACTGGCAAGTCGGTCGCCGGCAACGGCCACGGATCTTCTAGTACAGCTGCTCTTCGGGGTGGTGGGAACGAGGCTGTGGTGCGGCTGGGGACGGATGTAAGCACCCTGTTGGGTCCTGAAGGAACAACCCGAGTGGTTGTCTTTCAGAGCCTTGAGATGCCCCTGGGCGGTGTTCCGGGGGCGGAAGGCGCCAGGCATGGCCTGGTCTCGCATACCGCCGGCGGTTTGCCGGGTTTGGTGTGGGGCTTGTGGGTTGTGGGTTGGTTGTTTGTTGAGAATTGCACAGTGGACGCGAGCATCTTTGTGGTCAAGTTGTCAAGGGCGAACGGTGGATGCCTTGGCACCAGGAGCCGATGAAGGACGTGGGAGGCCGCGATAGGCCTGGGGGAGCTGTCAACCAAGCTGTGATCCCAGGGTGTCCGAATGGGGGAACCCGGCATCAGTCATGTGATGTCACCCGCACCTGAACACATAGGGTGTGTGGGGGGAACGCGGGGAAGTGAAACATCTCAGTACCCGTAGGAAGAGAAAACAAATAGTGATTCCGTGAGTAGTGGCGAGCGAAAGCGGATTGAGGCTAAACCGGCGGCGTGTGATACCTGTCAGGGGTTGCGTGGTCGGGGTTGTGGGACCCTGCTCAACAGACTGACATCTGTTGGAGGAGTTACAAAGTCAGTGGCTAGTCGAACAGTCTGGAATGGCTGACCGTAGACGGTGATAGTCCGGTAGGTGAAAGTTGCTGATCTTCTGTGGGTGTTCCCGAGTAGCGGCGGACTCCTGAAATCTGCCGTGAATCTGCCAGGACCACCTGGTAAGCCTAAATACTTCCTGGTGACCGATAGCGGACAAGTACCGTGAGGGAATGGTGAAAAGTACCCCGGGAGGGGAGTGAAATAGTACCTGAAACCGTTCGCCTACAATCCGTCGGAGCCTTGCGGGGTGACGGCGTGCCTTTTGAAGAATGAGCCTGCGAGTTAGTGGCATGTGGCGAGGTTAACCCGTGTGGGGGAGCCGTAGCGAAAGCGAGTCTGAATAGGGCGTTTTTAGTCGCATGCTCTAGACCCGAAGCGGAGTGATCTAGCCATGGGCAGGCTGAAGCGCGGGTAAGACCGCGTGGAGGGCCGAACCCACCAACGTTGAAAAGTTGGGGGATGACCTGTGGTTAGGGGTGAAAGGCCAATCAAACTCCGTGATAGCTGGTTCTCCCCGAAATGCATTTAGGTGCAGCGTCGCGTGTTTCTTGCCGGAGGTAGAGCACTGGATGGTCTAGGGGGCCCACAAGCTTACCGAAATCAGCCAAACTCCGAATGCCGGTAAGTGAGAGCGCGGCAGTGAGACTGCGGGGGATAAGCTTCGTAGTCGAGAGGGAAACAGCCCAGATCACCAGCTAAGGCCCCTAAGCGTGTGCTAAGTGGAAAAGGATGTGGGGTCGCATAGACAACCAGGAGGTTGGCTTAGAAGCAGCCACCCTTTAAAGAGTGCGTAATAGCTCACTGGTCAAGTGGTTCCGCGCCGACAATGTAGCGGGGCTCAAGCACACCGCCGAAGCTGTGGCATTCACATAATAACTTCGTATCTCCTTGATGGGATATGCAGGTGTGTGGATGGGTAGGGGAGCGTCGTGCCGGGGGTGAAGCAGCGGGGTGACCCAGTTGTGGACGCGGCACGAGTGAGAATGCAGGCATGAGTAGCGAAAGAAGGGTGAGAAACCCTTCCGCCGGATGACCAAGGGTTCCAGGGCCAGGCTAATCCGCCCTGGGTGAGTCGGGACCTAAGGCGAGGCCGAGAGGCGTAGTCGATGGACAACGGGTTGATATTCCCGTACCCGCGAAAGAGCGACCCTGACGAACCTCGTTGTGCTAACCACCCGAACTGCCGGCGGTCTTCGGACCAATGGTGGGGAGCGTGGGAACCTGGCGGGTAGTAGTCAAGCGATGGGGTGACGCAGGAAGGTAGCTGAGCCCGGCCGGTGGTTGTGCCGGGGTAAGCGTGTAGGCCGTGTCGTAGGCAAATCCGCGACGCATATAGGCTGAGACGTGATGCCGAGCCGATTCAGGTGAAGTCAGTGATCCTATGCTGCCGAGAAAAGCCTCTAGCGAGTTCTTAGCGGCCCGTACCCCAAACCGACACAGGTGGTCAGGTAGAGAATACCGAGGCGATCGGGCGAACTGTGGTTAAGGAACTCGGCAAATTGCCCCCGTAACTTAGGGAGAAGGGGGGCCGGAGACGTGAAGCCCCGCGCGGGTGGAGCGTTGTATGGCCGCAGAGAGCAGGGGGAAGCGACTGTTTACTAAAAACACAGGTCCATGCGAAGAAGTAATTCGATGTATATGGACTGACGCCTGCCCGGTGCTGGAACGTTAAGGGGACCTGTTAGCTCTTCGGGGCGAAGCGGAGAACTTAAGCGCCAGTAAACGGCGGTGGTAACTATAACCATCCTAAGGTAGCGAAATTCCTTGTCGGGTAAGTTCCGACCTGCACGAATGGCGTAACGACTTCCCCACTGTCTCAACCACAGGCCCGGCGAAATTGCATTACGAGTAAAGATGCTCGTTACGCGCGGCAGGACGGAAAGACCCCGGGACCTTTACTATAGCTTGACATTGGTATCTGAATTAGCTTGTGTAGGATAGGTGGGAGCCGGTGAAGTCCATACGCCAGTATGGGTGGAGGCAATCTTGAAATACCACTCTGGTTGATTTGGGTATCTAACTTCGGACCGTTATCCGGTTCAGGGACAGTGTCTGGTGGGTAGTTTAACTGGGGCGGTTGCCTCCTAAAGGGTAACGGAGGCGCCCAAAGGTTCCCTCAGCCTGGTTGGCAATCAGGTGTTGAGTGCAAGTGCACAAGGGAGCTTGACTGTGAGACTGACAGGTCGAGCAGGGACGAAAGTCGGGACTAGTGATCCGGCACTGGCATGTGGAAGCGGTGTCGCTCAACGGATAAAAGGTACCCCGGGGATAACAGGCTGATCTTCCCCAAGAGTCCATATCGACGGGATGGTTTGGCACCTCGATGTCGGCTCGTCGCATCCTGGGGCTGTAGCAGGTCCCAAGGGTTGGGCTGTTCGCCCATTAAAGCGGTACGCGAGCTGGGTTTAGAACGTCGTGAGACAGTTCGGTCCCTATCCGCCGTGCGCGTAGGATACTTGAGAAGGGCTGTCCCTAGTACGAGAGGACCGGGACGGACGAACCTCTGGTGTGCCAGTTGTCCCGCCAGGGGCACGGCTGGTTAGCTACGTTCGGAAGGGATAACCGCTGAAAGCATCTAAGCGGGAAGCTCGCTTCAAGATGAGGTATCCCACCCACATTTGTGGGGTAAGGCCCCCAGCTAGACGACTGGGTTGATAGGCCGGAAATGTAAGCCCGGTAACGGGTTCAGTTGACCGGTACTAATAGGCCGAGGACTTGACTACTAAGCTGCTACGCGTCCACTGTGCAACTCTGAACAAACCACCACCCATGTTGTTGGGTTGGTTGACATGTTCATAGAGTTACGGCGGTCATGGCGGAGGGGAAACGCCCGGTAACATTCCGAACCCGGAAGCTAAGCCCTCCAGCGCCGATGGTACTGCACTCGGGAGGGTGTGGGAGAGTAGGACACCGCCGGACAATCTT
>NZ_WBKS01000213.1:0-5780 GCF_008868145.1 Micromonospora sp. AMSO1212t | reverse complement strand
GGTCGTAGGCCAGGACGGGGGCGTTTGTGCCTCGGAGCAACTCCAGGCGGACCAGCTCGCCCTTGGTGAAGCGGGTGACGCCGGAGAAGCGCAGGTCGTCGCCGGGCGCGGCGAGCCAGGAGCCGATCTGCTCCGTCGCGCCGTCCGGGCCGTGCGCGACCAGCCGGAACGTGTACGCCTCCCGGTGCCCGGCCCGCCTGTCGTAGCCACAGTGCATGGTGACCTCGGTGCCCCACGGCGTCTCGGTCAGCCCCACTTCGGCGTGCACCGGCACCGTCCCGGCCACCGGCCGCATGGAGGCCAGCGCCACCGGCGGCTTGGACGGCTCGGCGGACGGCTGCACGAGAGCCACCCCGACGCCCGCGAGCACCGCGAGCGCGGCGGCGGCGAGCGCTGTCAGCGCGTACCGTCGGCGGGAGCGGGACCGGTCGCGGCGCTTGCGCTCGCGCGCGGCGTCGAGCAGCGCGGGCACCCGCGACGTCTCCGGCCCGACCTCCAGGAACTGCTCCAGCCCGGCCGGGTCGAGCCGCCCCAGCAGGCCGGGCAGCACGGCGATCTCGGCCACCGCCTCCCGGCACTGCGCACACCCGGCCAGGTGCCGCTCGTAGGCGACCCGGTCCGCCGGGGCGAGAGCGCCGAGCACGTACGCCCCGTCGTCGTGCGCGAACTCGCAGCGTGTCACCCGGTCACCCCCATCTCGGCCAGCGCCAACCGTAGTGAGCGCAGCGCGTAGTGGGTACGCGACTTCACCGTGCCCGGTGGTACGCCCAGCCGCGCCGCCGCCTCCGCCACCGAACGCCCCTGGTAGAAGCACTCGACCAGCACCTCCCGGTGGGTCGGGCTGAGCCGGTTGAGCGCCTCGGCGACCGTCCACGCCTCCACCGCGCGCTCGGTCTCGTCGACCGTCTCGGCGGTCTCCGGCAGTTCGTCCGTGTACACCTCGCCGACCCGGGCCGAGCGCCGCCGCCAGGCGTCGATGGCGAGGTTCCGCGCGGTGGTGAACAGCCAGGCGCGTACCGAGCCGCGTCGCGGATCCAGCGACTCGGGGTGCCGCCAGGCGCGCAGCAGCGTCTCCTGCACGAGATCCTCGGCCCGGGGCCGATCGCCGTTGACCAGCCGCAGGGCGTGCGCGTACAGCGCGTCGGCATGCTCGTCGTGCAGCGCGCGCAGCAGTTGGGCGTCGTGGTCACTGATGGCGGTACCTCGCTTCCGGCGGCGGGGAAACCGGCGATGCGTTCGCCCTTCCATACGTGCCGTGACGCCGAACGGTTCAGCCGCAGGTCAACGCGGAGCTGTTCACGTCCGGTTCAGGTCCGGGCCGATCGCCGCTCACCGTGCCCTGGCAGCGTCCGGCGGGTGAGCGCGCGAGCCGATCACCCGCGCGCCTTCCGACGTCGAAATCAGGAGGCTCCACCACATGAGCGACCGGCCTCGCCTGCTTCCACTGCTGGGTGGCACCCGCCACGGCAGCCGCGACGCGATGACCTGTCTGTACCGGTGCGGCAACGCGTGTGACCACCCGGTGCCGAACCCGACCGACAACCCGTACTTCGGGGACGTGGTCGACACCGAGATCTCCCGGCGCGGCGTGGTCCGGGCCGGCGCGGTCGGCGCGCTGGTGCTCGGCTTCGGCGGCGCCGCCGTGGGCGCGCTCGCCGGCGCCGCGCCGGCCGCCGCCGCGCCCGCCGCCCCGCCCGTGCCCGGCGGCGGCGAGGTGTCCCCCGCCGGGGCGGGCCGCCCGGGCGGCGGCGCGCTGACGTTCAAGCCGATCCCGCCGAACAAGCTCGACACCCTCGTCGTCCCGAACGGGTACGACCACTCCGTCGTGATCCGCTGGGGCGACGAGGTCGTGCCCGGCGCGCCCGCCTTCGACCTGGGCCGGCAGACCGCCGCCGCCCAGTCCAAGCAGTTCGGCTACAACAACGACTTCGTCGGCGTGCTGCCCATCGACCGGCGGCGCGCGCTGCTCGTGGTGAACCACGAGTACACCAACGAGGACCTGATGTTCCCCGGCTTCACCGGCCAGGACGCGCTCACGGTCGAGCAGGTGCGGGTGGCGATGGCCGCGCACGGCATGTCAGTGGTGGAGCTGGAGCGGGTGGAGAACACCGGGCAGTGGCGGCCGGTACGGCGTGGCCGGCGGGAGTACAACCGCCGGGTCACGGCGCTCGCGACGAAGTTCGAGCTGACCGGCCCGGCCGCCGGCTCGGCGTGGCTGCGTACCGCCGCCGACCCGAAGGGCCGGACCGTGATCGGCACGCTCAACAACTGCGCCGGTGGCGTCACCCCGTGGGGCACGGTGCTCTCCGGCGAGGAGAACTTCAACCAGTACTTCGTCGGCGGCGACGGCGCGCCGGAGGAGCAGAAGCCGAGGCTGGCCCGGTACGGCATCCCGACCGACGTGCGTCACCCGAGCGGCAGCCGCAAGTGGGAGCGGGCGGACGAGCGGTTCGACCTGGCCCGGCACCCCAACGAGGCGAACCGGTTCGGCTGGATCGTCGAGATCGACCCGTTCGACCCGCAGGCCAAGCCGCGCAAGCACACCGCGCTGGGCCGGTTCAAGCACGAGGGCGCGAACGTCATCGTGGCGCGCAACGGCCGGGTGGTCGCGTACATGGGCGACGACGAGCGCTTCGACTACCTCTACAAGTTCGTCTCGGACAAGAAGTTCATGCCGGGGAAGTCCTCGGTGGCCCGGCGGCACAACCTGACGCTGCTGGAGTCGGGCACGCTCTACGTCGCGAAGATCGAGGGCGACAGCCCGGCCGCCGAGATCGACGGTTCCGGCACGCTCCCGGCCGACGGCGGCTTCGGCGGCCGGGGCCGCTGGATCAAGCTGGCCAGCGGCAACCGCTCGTACGTCGACGGCATGACCGCCGCGGACGTGCTCACGTTCACCCGGCTGGCCGGGGACAAGGTCGGCGCGACGAAGATGGACCGGCCCGAGGACGTCGAGCCGAGTCTGCTCACCGGCAAGGTCTACGTGGCGCTGACGAACAACAGCGACCGCGGCAAGGCCGGCAAGGCGCCCGCCGACGAGGCGAACCCGCGCAACAGCAACAAGCACGGGCAGATCCTGGAGCTGGTCGAGGACCGCGGCGACAACACCGGCGAGACCTTCACCTGGTCGCTGCCGATCGTCTGCGGCGACCCGGCCGACGCCTCCACCTACTTCGCCGGGTACGACAAGACGAAGGTCTCCCCGATCTCCTGCCCGGACAACGTCGCCTTCGACGCCACCGGCAACCTGTGGATCTCGACCGACGGCAACGCGCTCGGCAGCAACGACGGCCTGTTCGCCACGGCCGTCGAGGGTCCGGAGCGGGGCCACCTGAAGCAGTTCCTCACCGTGCCGCTCGGCGCGGAGACCTGCGGCCCGTTCATCACCGGTGACAACCGTTCGGTCTTCGTGGCGGTGCAGCACCCGGGCGAGGTCACCGGCGCATCGGTGGAGAACCCGGCCTCCACCTGGCCGGACGGCGACTTCGCCAAGCCCGGCGTGGTGGTCACCTGGCGCCTCGACGGCGGCCCGGTCGGTAGCTGACACACCCCGGGGGCGGCCCGGCGCTGGACCGCTCCGCGAAGGGCCGTCGACCCACCGCCGGCGGCCCTTCGTCAGTTCTCCGAGGCGATCCCGTCCGCGACGGCGCGCGCGGCTCGTCAGTTCTCCGAGGCGATCCCGTCGGCGACGGCGCGCGCGGCGGTGAGCAGCTTGGCGCGGACCACCCGGGCCGAGGTCATCATCTCGCCGGCCGGCAGCGCGCACGCCAGCACCACCCGGCGCTCGATGTCCTTGTCCGGGGTGACGAGCACCGCCGCGCACGCCACGCCCTGCCGGAACTGCCCGAGTTCCAGCTGCATGCCGCGCCGGTCACCGGCGGCCAGGTCCGCCTCGAACGCCTCGACGGTGGTGAGGGTGGCTGTGGTGAACGGGCGCATGCCGTACTCGCGCAAGTAGCGGAAGCGCTGTTCGGTGGTGAGCGTGGCGAGCAGGCTCTTGCCCAGCGCGGTGGCGTGCGCGCCCTCGTCGAAGCCCGGCACCAGGTCTTCCATGTAGGGCGAGCGCGGCCCTTCGGCGGACGCGGTCACCGCCACCTGACCGCCGACGAAACGGCCGAGGTAGTGGCTCCAGCCGGTGTCGGTCGCCGCGCGGCGCAGCGCCTCGCCCACCGCCGGCGGCCCCCGGAACGCGGTGACCAGCTCGCGGTAGCGGTCGGCCACCTCCAACCCCACGATGTACGTCCCGTCCTCGCGCCGGATCACGTAGCCCTCGTACGCGAGCGTGCGCACCAGGTGGTAGGTGGTGGCGACGGTCAGCTCGCAGCGCCGGGCGATCTGCTTCACGGTGAGCCCTCTCGGCGCACGGCCGACCGACTCGAGCACTCGAAGCGCGCGAGACACACTACGGATCAGGTCCGAAGGTTCCGCCAAGGGGTCGCGCACAACCACCTCCGCCGCCGGGGACTTACACCATATGAAAAACCGGCCGAGTGCGAAATGCCTGTTCGGATGGAGGATGCCAGAAGACCGGACACAGACCGTGTGCCGACGGACACGATGAGCAGCCAAAACGTTCCGGCGTAAGGTGTGCTCGCGATGACCGAAACTGTTTCGCGAACCGACCCGCCGAAGGCCCGACACGCCGTCTCCGTGGGCGCCGGCGCCACCCTCACCACGATCGTGTGCGTCCTGCCCGTCTTCCTGGTCGGCGGTCTCGCCGTACAGCTCGCGGACGAACTCCGTTTCAGCCCGGCCGGTCTGGGCCTGGCCGTCTCGATCTACTTCGGCGTGAGCGCGCTCGCCTCGGTGCCCTCCGGCGCCCTGGTCGAGCGCTTCGGCCCGGCCCCGGTCGCCCGGGCCGCCATCCTCCTCTCTGCCGCCTCGCTGGTCGCAGTGGCCGGGCTGGCCCGGTCGTACCCGGTCCTGGTGGCGCTGCTGGCCCTCAGCGCCGCCGCCAACGCCCTCGGGCAGCTCGCCAGCAACGCCGCGCTCGCCGAGCACGTACCCGCCCACCGGCAGGGCCTCTCGTTCGGCGTGAAGCAGGCCGCCGTACCGGCCGCCACGCTGCTGGCCGGCCTGGCGGTACCCACAGTCGCACTCACCGCCGGCTGGCGCTGGGCCTTCGTGGCTGCCGCCGTGGCCGCGCTCGCCGTGCTGCCGGCCGTACCCCGGGCCGGACAGGACCGGCGGGCCCGGACCGCCTCCGGCCGCCGCAACGGCGGCACCGGCCCGCTCGTGGTGATCGGGCTGGCCGCGACGCTCGCGGCGGCCGCGGCGAACGCCCTCGGCACGTTCCTGGTCGACTCGTCGGCGGCGCGAGGGCTCTCCCCCGGCCTGGCCGGACTGACGCTGACCCTGGGCAGCGTGGTGTGCGTGCTCGCCCGGGTGGGCCTCGGCTGGCTGGCCGACCGGCGCACCAGCGGGCACGTCGGACTGATCGCCGGGATGCTGCTGACCGGCTCGATCGGCCTGATCCTGCTCGCGGTGAGCGGCTCGGCGCCGCTGATCGCGGGCGTTGTGCTCGGCTTCGGTCTCGGCTGGGCCTGGCCCGGGCTGATGAACTTCGCCGTGGTCCGGCTCCACCCACAGGCGCCGGCCGCCGCCACCTCGATCACCCAAACCGGCGTGTACGCGGGCGGCTGCCTCGGACCGCTCGGCCTGGGCGCGCTGGCCGGCGCGGCCGGGTACCCGGCGATGTGGCTGACGGCCGCCGCGGCGATGCTCCTGGCCGCCCTGCTGATGCTGCTCGGCGCCCGCCTCCTACGCAGCCCTCTCGCCCC
>NZ_WBKS01000212.1:0-5815 GCF_008868145.1 Micromonospora sp. AMSO1212t | reverse complement strand
TCTTCGGACGGGACTCCACCCCGCCGCCGTCGGGGGCCTGCCGCGTCGGGTACGTGGTGAACGCCTGGAACAACGGGCTGACCGCCGCGGTGACCGTCACCAACACGTCCACCACGGCGATCAACGGCTGGAACCTCGCGTTCACGCTGCCGAGCGGGCAGACGATCACCGGGGGCTGGAACGCCACGTACAGCCCGTCCAGCGGCGCGGTGACCGCACGCAACGTGTCCTACAACGCGTCGATCCCGCCGGGCGGCTCGGTGGACATCGGCTTCCAGGCCACCCACACCGGCGACACCGGGAGGCCCGCCTCGTTCACGCTCAACGGAAGCACCTGCACGACCGCCTGATCCGCCCGGGGGTGGCGGCGTCCCGGACACGGTGATGCCGCCACCCCGCCGGTCACGCCGGTCACGCCGGGCATGGGCGCCGCCCCGGCGGGTACCCGTGCCGGACGGACACCGGCGGGAACCGAAGGAGCGGAAATGAAGGTCCGAAGCTCCCTGCGCGCGCTCAAGCGCAAGGCCGGCTCGATCGTGGTCCGGCGCCGGGGCAAGTTGTTCGTGCTCAACAAGGCCGACCGGCGGCAGAAGGCCCGGCAGGGCTGAGCCCGATGGCCGACATCCTGATCACCGGGGCCGGCAGCGGGCTCGGTCGGGGCACCGCGCTCGGGCTGGCCCGCGAGGGCCATCACGTGATCGCCGCCGCGCAGGTGTGGCCACAGGTCCGCGAGCTGCGCGCCGAGGCCGAGCGGGCGGGCGTCGCGCTGGACGCGATCAAGCTGGACGTCACCGACCCGGCCGACCGGGCCGCCGCGGCCCGGCACCGGGTGGACGTCCTGGTGCTCAACGCGGGCGTCCAGGAGGCCGGTGCTCTGGTGGAGATCCCGATGGACCGCGTCCGCCGGTCGTTCGAGGTGAACGTGTTCGGCCACCTGCACCTGGCGCAGGATCTGGTGCCGCCGATGCTGGCCCGGGGGGCGGGAAAGGTGGTCTGGGTGTCCTCCGCGGTAGGCGTGCGGACCCGGCCCTTCATCGGCGTCTACGCCGCCACCAAGCACGCGATCGAGGCGCTGGCCTGGGCCATGAAGGGGGAGCTGGAACCGCGCGGGGTACGCGTCGCGGTGATCAACCCCGGCCCGTACCGGACCGGCTACAACGACACCGGCGTGGAGACCATGTCCCAGTGGTGGGACGAGTCGGCCGCCCTGCTGCCCCGCCCCGACTTCGGCGACTACCTCGGCCACCAGCGCGATCCGCAGGAGATGATCGACGAGATGGTCCGGGTGGTGCCGGCCGGGGAGCACGCGTACCGCACCGCGTACCCGCCGTCGCTGCGCGACCAGCTCAGGGAGTTCGAGTCGCAGGTGTGGGACGCGACGTCGTGACGGCGGCGGTCGGTACGGCGTCCACCTCGGAGCGCCCCACCAGGCGGGCGACGGCGGAGGCGGCCAGCGGGCGGTAGATCCGCACCGAGTCGGCGAGCGCGGAGAAGTGCGAACCCGAGTTGTCGCCGTGGTAGTGGGTGGCGATGTCCACCTGCTCGACCGGCGCCCCGGCGCGGACCAGCCGCAGCAGCACCGCCATCTCGTACTCGAAGCGGTCACCGGGGACGGTGGTGAGCCAGCCGAGCAGGGCGGCCGGGTAGGCGCGCAGCCCGGTCTGGGTGTCGCGCACGTCCCGGCCGGTCGCCAGCCGGAACGCCACCCGGGTCGCCGCGTTGCCGAACCGGCTGCGCGCCGGGACCTCACCGTCGAACCGGCGTACGCCGAGCGTCGGCGCTCCGGTGACGCGCATCCGTTCCGCCACGCGGCACACGTCGGTCACAGCGTGCTGGCCGTCGGCGTCCACACACACCACGTCGCGTCCGGGACGGTGCGTCGAGGCGTACCGGAAGCCGGTGCGCAGCACCACGCCCTTGCCCCGGTTGACCCGGCGGCGCAGCACCGTCGCCCCCTCGGCGCGGGCCGCGCCCAGCACCTCGGCGGCGGCCGGGCCGCTGCCGTCGTCGACGACGAGCACGTCCGCGCCGGGCAGCGCCGCCCGCAGGTCGCCGACCAGCGGCGGAAGCCGGTCACCGGGCCGGTACACCGGCACGAGCACGATCACGGGACCTCCCGGGTGGACTCGCCCGCCGGCACGGCCCGCCGGGTCGATCGAGGACCGACGTACCCCGCGCCCGCTCCGGCGAATCACCGTCGCGGCGTGAGGCGTCCGATCCGGTCGGCGGCGCGGGTCAGCGCGCGCTCGCGGCGCAGCGACGCCTCCGGGGTACGCACACCGAGGAAGCCGATCCGGCTGAACGCCCGGGCGGCCCGCTCCCGCCGGACGGGCACCGGGTCGGGCGCGGTCACCGGCACGTCGGCCAGCGCCCGGCCGGACAGCCCGAGCACGCGCGCGGCGAGCAGCCGGACGCGGGGCAGGTGCCACGGGTGGGAGACCAGCCCGAGCGGGTGCTGGGCGGTGAACTCCGCCGCGCCGAGCAGCCCGTCCTGGACGGTGTGCGCCAGGTTCTGCACGGTGGTGCGGGAGCGGGTCTCGGCCGCCGACCGGGCGTACGCGTCGAGCCCGGCGTCGCGCGCCAGCGCCCGCATCAGCTCGGCCTCCCGGAATCCGGGCGGTGGGCCGGGCATTCCGGCCGGACCGTGCGGCCAGCCGCCGGTGAACACCACCCGGGCGCCGCGCGTACGGCGGAACACCTCGGCGTGCGCGCGGACGTAGGCCACCGCGGCCTCGGTGCGCGCGACGCTCTCCGCGGTGAGCCGGTAGCCGTCGTCGCCGGCCACCACCCCGCGGCCGAAGACCAGCAGCACGGTGGCGGGCGGCGTCATCCCTTCACGGTACGGGCCGGATCACTCGTCGTCCGGCGGCCACGGCGGCGTGCCGACGCCGGTGATGCGGACGCCGCCCCACGGGTCCACCTCGGCCAGCCGGGCCCGGGCGACCCGTTCGCCGATCCGGACCTCCACGTCGCGGCGGCCGGAGCGCAGCAGCCGGACCAGTCGCGGTTCCGGCTCGACCCGCCCGGCCCAGTGGTAGCGGCCGTCGACCGGCTCGAACCGCCCGCCGGCGTGCAGCCGTACCGTGGTGCCGGCGATCTCGGCCGTGCCCTGCCAGGTCACCTGTCGATCCGTTCGTGCGCGCGGGTCAGCTCCGGTGGCAGGTCGGCGCCCCGGCGGACCCCCTCGATGCCGCTCCACAGCAGCGTGGTCAGGTATTCGGTGAGCGCGGCCCGGTGGATCGGCTGCCCGTGCGTGGTCCACCAGTCGCCGACCGCCTGCACGAACCCGACCAGCCCGTACGCCCACGGCTCGGCCGGGCCGGCGTCGAGGCCGAGCGCGCGCAGCCGATCGCCGATGACCCGGGCCAGCCCGGTCGCGACCTGCCGGCTGGTGCCGGTGACCACCTGCTGGATGCCGGGATGCCCGGACTCGTGCACGAGGAACCGGTAGAGCGACGGCTCGTACTCCACCACGCTCAGGTACGCGTCGATCGTCGCCTCGACCAGCGCCCGCTCCTCGCGTACCTGCTCGACCGCGGGCGCGATCGCGGCCACCACGCGCGCCGCGACCACCTCGCTGACCGCCAGCCAGAGCTGCGCCTTGTCGGCGAAGTAGCGGTAGAGCACCGGCTTGCTGACCCCGGCGGTGGCGGCGACCTGGTCCATGTCGACGCTCGGGCCGTGCCGCAGCAGCGCCTGGATGGCGGCCGCGATCAGTTCCTGCCGCCGCTGTTCGCGGTGGTCGGCCCAGCGGTCGCGCCGCCCGCCGGGGCGGGGCGCGGCCGGCTCCGGCGGAGCGTCGGGGCCATTGACATCGGTGGTGGTCCGTCGCATGCTACCACTCGTAACAGTTACTCGAAGTTACGTCAATATGGAGGGGTCATCATGGAGCGGACGACGGCCGGTTTCCCCCGCGAGGCGGTCGCCGATCGCCTGCTCTCCGCCTCGGTACGCACCAGCTACGACCCGATGGTCGACATCGACTGGTCGGCGCCGCCGGTGCCCGGCGCTTACTGGCTGCCGCCGTCGCGCAGCAGTCTCTACGGCACTCCCCTGTGGGAGGCCATGACCGAGGACCAGCGGGTCGAGCTGACCAAGCACGAGGTCACCAGCGCGGCCAGCGCCGGGATCTGGTTCGAGACGATCCTCATGCAGATGCTGATCCGGCAGTACTACGACGCGGACCCGACCAGCCGGCACGCCCAGTACGCGCTCACCGAGGTCGCCGACGAGTGCCGGCACTCCATCATGTTCGGCCGGCTCATCGAGGCCGCGGGCGCCCCGGTCTACCGCGCCGAGCCGTTCGACCACCTGCTCGGGCGCTGGCTCAAGTCCACAGCGACCGGCCCGCAGATGTACGCGGCCATCCTCATCGCCGAGGAGATCCTCGACTCGTTCCAGCGCGAGATCATGGCCGACGAGTCGTTGCAGCCGCTGATCCGGATGGTGTCGCGCATCCACGTGGTGGAGGAGGCCCGGCACGTGCGCTTCGCCCGCGACGAGCTGACCCGGCAGGTCGAGGCGGCCGGGCCGGTCGCGATGGCGTACGCGCGGCTGGTGATCGGCCGGGCCGCGTACTCGATCACGCGGCGCCTGGTGCACCCGCGGGCGTACGCGGCGGTAGGGATCGACCCGGCGGTCGGCCGCGCCGCGGCGCGCGCGAATCCGCACTGGCGGGCCACGCTGCGCTGGTCCGCGCAGCGGATCGCCGACCACCTGACCGACCTGGGCCTCGTCGCCGGTCCGGGCCGCGCGCTGTGGCGCCGGGCCGGCCTGGTGGAGGGCTGACCGGCGGCGACCCGAAGGGGAAAGGATCGCCGCCGGCCGCCCGGTCAGGAGGTGGGGAAGTCGTCGGCGGTACGGATCCGGTCGCGCATGTACGCGCCGGACTCGGTGAGCACCGACGTCCCACTGAACGAGCCGGACGCGCAGGTGCCCGGCCGCAGCGCCGCCGACCCCTCGGGAGCGTCCGAGAACGTCCAGTTGGCGTAGCTGATCTTCAACCGGTCGAGCAGGTCGAGCCAGGCGTTGCTGCTGGCGGTGTCGACCGCGCCGTCACCGGTGTAGGTGACGGTGCCGAACTCGGTGACGAACAGCGGGAGCCGGCTCGCCGCCCGCTGCACCTCGTTGCGGTAGTTGTCCTTGTGCGACGCGGCGTAGAAGTGGAACGTGTACATGATGTTCTGCGCCCGCACCGGGTTGTTCACGATCTCGTCGGAGTTGCCGCCATCGGACACGCCGAGCGAGGACCAGCCCCGGGTGCCGACGATGACCACCGCGTCCGGGTCGTTGGCCCGGATCACCGGGATGACCTGCTCGGCGTAGTTGCGGATGGTCGACCAGCTCACCCCGTTGGGCTCGTTGGTGATCTCGTAGATCACGTTCTTCCTCGCGGCGTTGCGCGCCGACACGTTGGCGAAGAACGTCTTGGCCCGGTCCAGGTTGTACATCGGGTCACCTGGCGTCAGCGTGTGGAAGTCGATGAGCGCGTACATGCCCCGGGCCTCGGCCTTGTCCACGAGCGTGTTCACCTGGTTGGTGAAGCCGGCCGGGTTGGTCTCGTAGCCCTGCTCCTGCACGTACATCGAGATGCGCAGCAGGTCGGACCGCCACTCGTTCGCCAGCACGTCCAGGGATGCGTCGGTGTAGCAGTTGGCGAACCACTGCAACCCGTGCGTGCTCATGCCGCGCAGCTGGATCGGCCGCCCGTACTGGTTGCAGAGGTTGACCCCGCACACCTGGAGCTGGCCGTTGATCGCGACCGGCGTGGTGCCGGTCGCGATCAACGGCCAGCTCCAGGTGTGCGGGGTCAACC
>NZ_WBKS01000211.1:0-5861 GCF_008868145.1 Micromonospora sp. AMSO1212t | reverse complement strand
TGGGGAGTCGCGGTCGGGGCCGAGACGTCCGGCGAGCAGTTCGACCGCCAGGCGGGCGATGCGCTCCTTGTCGGGGGCGACCGTGGTCAGCGTCGGGATCGAGAAGCGGCCGTCCTCGATGTCGTCGAAGCCGGCCACCGCGACGTCCTCGGGCACGCGCAGGCCCATCTCGTGCAGGGCACGCAGCGCGCCGAGCGCCAGCGTGTCGTTGAAGCAGAAGACGGCGTCGGGGCGTACCCCGGAGGTGACCAGGTTGCGCACGGCGGCGGCGCCGTCCGCGCGGTGCCAGGCCGGCGCGGGCGCCACCAGGCGGTCGTCGTACGCGATGCCGGCGTCGGCCAGCGCGGCGGTGTAGCCGGCCAGGCGGAGCCGGGCGCTGGCGCCCTCGGGGGTGCGCTGGGAGCCGATCGCGGCGATCCGGCGGCGGCCGAGCCCGATCAGGTGGGCGGTGATCTCGCGGGCGGCGGCCACATTGTCGATCATGACGTGGTCGGCGGGGCCGTGGTCGACGCGTTCGCCGAGCAGCACCATGGGCAGGCCGGCCAGCGCGGCGAGGTCGTCGGCGGTGAGTGCGAGCGGGCTCAGGATCAGGCCGTCGATCATGTGGTCGCCGATGCCGCTGGCGGCCTTGCGTTCCTGCTCGGAGCCGCCGCCGGTCTGGTCGATGAGCACGGTCCAGCCCTGGTCCGCGGCGGCGGCGACGACGTGCCGGGCCAGCTCGGCGAAGTAGGGGATGTCCAGCTCGGGCACGGCCAGCGCGATCACACCGGTACGGCCCTTGCGCAGGTTGCGGGCCGACAGGTTGGGCCGGTAGTTGAGTGCGGCGATGGCCTCCTCGACCCTGGCCCGGGTGTCGGCGCGCACGTGCTGGTAGCCGTTCACGACGTTGGAGACGGTCTTCACCGACACTCCGGCCCGCTCCGCGACGTCCTTGAGCCTGTGCCGCACTGCACTTCCTTCCGGTGAACGCTGGCCGCACTGTACCGCGCCACGACGACGCGACTGCCTCTTTACACGGGCGCTTACAACGTTGTAGAAACCACTGACGGCGGAGTGACCGCGGTCACCCGCAACAGCAGCGAGGGAGAGGTTGGCATCGTGCCGAACGCGCAGCTCACGATCGATCCGGCGTTCCGGATCGCGCCGGCGGACCGCCGGATCTTCGGTTCCTTCGTCGAGCACATGGGGCGCTGCGTCTACGGCGGGGTGTACGAACCGGGGCATCCGCGGGCCGACCGGCGGGGTCTGCGGCGCGACGTGCTGGACCTGACCCGCGAGCTGGGCGTGTCGGTGGTCCGCTACCCGGGCGGCAACTTCGTCTCCAGCTACCGCTGGGAGGACGGCGTCGGCCCGGTCGGTGACCGCCCGCGCCGGCTCGACCTGGCCTGGAAGACGATCGAGACCAACGAGTTCGGGCTGGACGAGTTCATGACCTGGGCGTCCGAGGCCGGGGTCGAGCCGATGATGGCCGTCAACCTCGGCACCCGCGGCGTCACCGAGGCGCTCGACCTGCTGGAGTACACCAACCACCCGGGCGGCACCCAGCTGTCCGACCTGCGCCGCAAGCACGGCGCCGAGCAGCCGTACGGGGTGCGGCTGTGGTGCCTCGGCAACGAGATGGACGGGCCGTGGCAGGTCGGGCACAAGACCGCCGACGAGTACGGCCGCCTCGCCGCCGAGACCGCCCGCGCGATGAAGATGATCGACCCCTCGATCAGCCTGGTCGCCTGCGGCAGCTCCGGCCGGGGGATGCCCACGTTCGCCGCGTGGGAGGCGACGGTGCTGGAGCACACCTACGAGCACGTCGACTACATCTCCGCCCACACCTACTACGACCCCTCCGACGGCGACCGGGCCAGCCTGCTCGCCTCCGCCGTCGACATGGACGCCTTCATCACCGAGGTCGTCGCCACCGCCGACTACGTGGGCGCCAAGCTGCGGCAGAAGCGCAAGCTGAAGATCTCCTTCGACGAGTGGAACGTCTGGTACCAGTCCCGCCTCCAGTCCGACCTGGACCGGCGCGGCTGGGTCGAGGCGCCGGCGCTGATCGAGGACGACTACACGGCCGTCGACGCGGTGGTGGTGGGCGACCTGCTGATCACCCTGCTCCGGCACGCCGACCGTATCGGCGTGGCCTGCCAGGCGCAGCTCGCCAACGTGATCGCCCCGATCCGTACCCGCAACGGCGGCCCGGCCTGGCGGCAGAGCATCTTCCACCCGTTCGCGCTGACCGCCCGGTACGCCCGGGGCACAGTGCTGCGGACCGAACCCACCGGCCCGACCTACGAGACCCGGCGGTACGGCGACGTGCCCGCGCTGGACACCGTCGCCGTGCACGACGAGGAGACCGGCGAGCTGGCCGTCTTCGCGGTCAACCGCAGCTCGCAGGACGTACCGCTCGACCTGGACCTGCGCGGCCTGCCCGGCCTGCGGGCCGAGGCGCACACCACGGTGGCGGCCGGAACCGACCCGGACGCCACGAACACCGAAGCGGACCCGGAGCGGGTCACGCCCCGGGACCTCACCACACCCACCGTCGACGGCGGTCGGGCCTCCGTGCTGCTGCCGGCCACCTCCTGGAACCTGCTGCGCTTCGTGCCGGCGCCGTGACCAGGCAATACTCCATCCCGTCCCCCAAGGAGTACCCATGATCCAGAACGAGATGAGCCGGCGACGCCTGCTCGGCCTCGGCCTCGGGCTCGGCGCGGCGGCCACGCTGACGCTCAGCGGCTGCGGCGGCGGCAGCAGCTCCGACAGTTCCGGCGCGTCCGGCAACGGCGGCAAGGACTACACCGGCCCGAAGGTGGACCTGAAGCTGTGGAACGGCTTCACCGGCGGCGACGGTGACATCTTCAAGGCGCTCGTCCAGCAGTTCAACGGCGAGCACCAGAACATCGCGGTCAGCGTGATCACGTACCAGTGGGAGGACTACTACAGCAAGCTCCCCGGCGCGGTCTCCAGCGGCAACGGCCCGGACATCGCGGTCATGCACATGGACCAGCTCGCCACGTTCGCCGCCCGCGGCACGATCAGCGAACTGGACGACGTGGCGAAGGCCCTGGAGCTGAGCGAGGGCGACTTCGCCCCGACCGTCTGGAAGGGCGGTCTCTACAACGACAAGCGGTACGGCATCCCGCTGGACATGCACCCGCTGGGCTTCTACTACAACAAGGCGGTCATGCAGAAGGCCGGCCTGGACCCGGAGAAGCCGCCGACCAACCGGGACGAGTACACCGCGGCGCTGACCGAGCTGAAGAAGTCCGGCGTGCAGGGCTTCTGGGTCAGCCCGTTCCAGTTCACCGGCGGCATGACCTTCTACAGCCTGCTGCACCAGTGGGGCGGCACGCTCTTCGACGCCGAGGTGGCGAAGGCGACGTTCAACTCCGACCCGGCGGTCGAGGCGTGCACCTGGCTGGTCGACCTGATCAAGCAGGGCCACTCCCCGGCGAACGTCGGCCAGGACGCCGACTACCTGGCCTTCAAGAGCGGCAAGAACGCGTTCACCTGGAACGGCATCTGGCAGATCAACGATCTGAAGAAGAGCCCGAACGTGCAGTGGGGCGTGGCGCCGCTGCCGCAGATCGGCAGCCAGAAGGCCGCCTGGGCGAACTCGCACAACTTCACCATCGTCAAGCAGCGCTCCGCGAACACGAACAAGACCGCCGGGGCGAAGGTGTTCATCAACTGGCTGAGCCAGCACTCGCTCGACTGGGCCAAGGGCGGCCAGGTGCCGGCCCGCAAGGCGGTCCGCGAGAGCAACGAGTTCAAGGGCCTCACCGAGGTCAACGCGCTCGCCCCGGAGCTGGAGTACGCCGCCTTCCCGCCCGCCGCGCCGGGCCTGGGCGAGGTCATGCTGACCTTCTACAGCGCGTTCAACGAGGCGGCGCTGGGCAAGAAGTCGCCGAAGCAGGCGCTCGACGACGGCGTGACCAAGGCGAACAAGCAGCTCGAGGACAACCGCAAGAAGTACGGGAACTGATCCGCCGTGGCGGACGTGATCGAGGCCGGGGCGGTGCGTGAGAACGCGCCGCCCCCGGCGGCGCCCACCCGCCGCCGGGGCGCGACGGAACGCGGCAACCGCGCGACGCCGTACCTCTTCCTCGCGCCGTACCTGATCCTGTTCGGCGTCTTCGGCCTGGCGCCGATCCTGTTCGGGGTCTGGATCAGCCTGCACCAGTGGGACCTGCAACTGCCAAACCGGCCGTTCGTCGGGATCGGCAACTACCGGGACCTGTTCTCCAGCGACTCGGCGATCTACGGGGACTGGTGGTCGAGCGTCCGGGCCACCGGGATCTTCACGCTGTTCTCCGTACCGCTGCTCGTGGTGATCCCGCTGGGGCTGGCGCTGCTGCTCAACCGCTCGTTCCCCGGCCGGACGTTCTTCCGGGCCGCCTTCTTCGCGCCGTACGTGCTGGGCGTGGCGGTGATCGGCCTGCTCTGGCGGTTCCTGCTGGACGCCAACCTGGGCCTGGTCAACCGGCTGCTCGGCGTGGTCGGGCTCCCCTCGGACACGCCGTGGGTGACCGACGTGCCGTGGGCCTGGGTGTCGCTGGTCGGCGTGACCGTGTGGTGGACCTGCGGCTTCAACGCGGTGATCTACCTGGCCGGTCTCCAGGACATCCCGGCCGAGCTGTACGAGGCGGCCAAGGTGGACGGCGCGGGCGCCTGGGACCGGTTCCGCCACGTCACGATCCCCGGGTTGCGCCCGGTGATGCTGTTCGTCTTCACCACCACGATCCTCGCCTCGGCGAACGTGTTCGGGCAGGCGTTCCTGATCACCCAGGGCGCGCCGGGCGAACAGACCCGGACCGTGGTCTGGCGGATCGTCGACGAGGGGCTGCGGGACTACGACGCAGGCCGGGCCGCCGCGATGAGCGTCTTCTTCGCGCTGATGCTCGCAGTGGTGAGCGTCGTCAACTTCCGGCTGTTCCGCTACCGGGAAGACTGAGGGCTACGACATGAGGAACATGCGCGCGGTGGGACGGTACGGCGTACTGCTGCTGATCACCGCGATCTTCGTGACTCCCCTGGTCTGGATGCTGCTGACCTCGGTGAAGACGTACGACGACGCGCAGCGGGTGCCGCCCGGCTGGCTGCCGAACCCGTTCTCCACCTACGGCTACGGGCAGATCGTCGACAACGCGGCGAACCCGGTGCTGCGCTGGTTCGTCAACAGCATGGCGGCGGCCACCCTGCACACGCTGCTGGTGCTGGTGACCGCGTCGATGGCCGCGTACGCGCTGGCCCGGATGCGGTTCCGCGG
This sequence comes from Micromonospora sp. AMSO1212t, assembly GCF_008868145.1. NCBI lineage: Bacteria > Bacillati > Actinomycetota > Actinomycetes > Micromonosporales > Micromonosporaceae > Micromonospora > Micromonospora sp. AMSO1212t. The sequence goes on along the minus strand of NZ_WBKS01000211.1, from coordinate 598 downwards.
CCGGAAGATGCTGTTCGCGCTGATCGTGGGCACGCTGTTCCTGCCGCCCACCTCGCTGATCATCCCGAACTTCATCATCGCCGAACGGCTGAACTGGATCGACACGCTGACAGTGGTGATCGTGCCGGGCGCGGCCAGCGCGTTCGGCGTGTTCTTCCTGCGCCAGTTCTTCCTGTCCATCCCGGCCGAGCTGGAGGAGGCGGCGGTGCTGGACGGCGCGAACCACTGGCAGATCTTCCGGCGGGTGCTGCTGCCGCTGTCGAAGCCGGCCCTGGCCACGCTCGCGGTGCTGTCGTTCCTGACCAACTGGAACGACTTCCTCTGGCCGGTGTACGTGCTGTTCAGCCCGGAACGGCTGACCCTGCCGGCGGGCCTGGGCCTGCTCCAGGGCGCGTACGTGACCGACTATCCGGTGATCATGGCGGGCGCGGTGCTGGCGAGCGTGCCGGTGCTGATCCTGTTCGTGCTGGCCCAGCGGCACATCATCCAGGGTGTCTCCCGCAGCGGCCTGAAGGGATGAGCGGGCGAAGGAAGGGCCCCTTGCGTAACGCCAGGCGTCAAGCAATGGGCCCTTCCTTCGGGGGCCCGCCTCAGGGGG
>NZ_WBKS01000210.1:0-5892 GCF_008868145.1 Micromonospora sp. AMSO1212t | reverse complement strand
GGTGTGTATAAGAGACGGGTGGGGAGCGGTGGGTGAGCGCTAGCGGCCTGCCGGCTTGAGGCCGAGGGGCTTGCCGAGGAGCGACTCGCGGCGGACGGCCAGGCGGTCGGCGACCTGGAACAGGGCCTTCGCAGCCGGGGCGTCCGGCTGCGCCAGCACGATCGGCTGACCGGCGTCGCCGCCCTCGCGTACTCGGGTGTCCAGCGGGATCTGCCCCAGCACCGGCACCTGCGCGCCGATCGTGCGGGTCAGCGACTCGGCCACCGCCGCGCCGCCGCCGGCCCCGAAGACCTCCATCCGGGAGCCGTCCGGCATCTCCAGCCAGGACATGTTCTCGATCACGCCGACCACCCGCTGGTGGGTCTGCAACGAGATCGCGCCGGCCCGCTCGGCCACCTCGGCGGCGGCCGCCTGCGGCGTGGTGACGACCAGGATCTCCGCGTTCGGCAGCAACTGGGCCACCGAGATCGCGATGTCGCCGGTGCCCGGCGGCAGGTCGAGCAGGAGGACGTCCAGGTCACCCCAGTAGACGTCGGCGAGGAACTGCTGAAGCGCCCGGTGCAGCATCGGCCCGCGCCAGACCACGGCGGCGTTGCCGGGGGTGAACATGCCGATCGAGATGACCTTCACGCCGTGCGACTGCGGCGGCATGATCATGTCTTCGACGCGGGTCGGCGCGCCGTCGGCGCCGAGCATCCGGGGCACCGAGTGGCCGTAGATGTCCGCGTCCACCACACCCACCGACAGGCCACGCGAGGCCAGCGCGGCGGCCAGGTTGACGGTGACGCTGGACTTGCCGACACCGCCCTTGCCGCTGGCGACCGCGTAGACCCGGGTCCGCGAGCCCGGCTGGGCGAACGGGATCACCGGCTCGGCGGTGGCACCGCCACCGCGCAGCTTCGACTGCAGGTCCTGGCGCTGCTCCGGGCTCATCACACCGAAGATGATCTCGACACCGCTCACGCCGGGTACCGCGCCCACGGCGGCGGTGATGTCACTGCGCAGCTTGTCCTTCAGCGGGCAGCCGGCCACGGTGAGCAGCAGCTCCACCCGGACCACGCCGTCCTCGTCGCGCTCGGCGGACTGGACCATGCCGAGTTCGGTGATCGGCCGGCGGATCTCCGGGTCGTTGACGGTGGCCAGGGCGGCCTGGATCGCGTCGGAGACGGTGCTGACGGGTGCTGACATGCCCGCAATGCTACGTCGCGGGTCATCGGCCACCGCCGCTGGCGGGGGCGGTGTGAGCGATTCGATGGCCCGGTCAGCCCTCGTAGCGACCGTCCCGCACGTAGTCGCCGTCCAGCTCGTCCCGGGGCTCGTCCAGCCGCTCTCCGCCGCCCGTCCGGCGGCCCTCGCGCTCCTGCTGCCGCCGCTCCAGCTTCCGCCGCCGCTCGGCGGCCTCGTCCAGTTCCTCACCCAGCCGGGTCAGCTCCGAGCGCAGGAAGTCCCGCGTCGCCACCTCACCCATCGCGATCCGCAACGCGGCGATCTCCCGCGCCAGGTACTCCGTGTCGGCCTTCTGGAGGGTGGCCCGCCGCCGGTCCTCGTCCAGCGCGATCCGGTCCCGGTCCGCCTGCCGGTTCTGCGCGAGCAGGATCAGCGGCGCCGCGTACGACGCCTGCAACGACAGGATCAGGGTCAGGAACGTGAAGGTGTACGGGTCGAAGCGCAGACTCGCCGGCGCCAGCGTGTTCCACAGGAACCAGGCCACCAGGATCAGCGTCATGTAGACGAGGAAGTTCGCCGTACCCATGCCCCGGGCGATGCCCTCGGCCCAGCGGCCGAACGTCTCCGCGTCGACCCGGCGCAGGCGCAGGTTCCGCGGGGTGCGCGGCTGGTCCAACCGCTCGCCCCGTCGCTGATCACTCATCGTCGCCGTCCAGGATGCCGTCGTGGGTGGCGGACGAGGGGGATACCGCGTCCCGGTCCCGCCAGTCCCGCGGGAGCGAGTGGTCGAGCACGTCGTCCACGGTCACCGCGCCGACCAGGCGGTTGTTCCGGTCCACCACCGGCATGCTGACCATGTCGTACGTCGCCATCCGGCGGGTGATCTCGGGCAGCGGCGTCGACGTCCGCAACGGGTCGATGTCGTTGACCACGATGCCGCCGAGCAGATCGGCCGGAGGTTCCCGGAGCAGCCGCTGGAAATGCACCATACCCAGGTAGCGGCCGGTGGGCGTGGTCAGTGGGGCGCGGGTCACGAAGACCTGGGCGGCCACCGCGGGCGAGAGCTGCGGCTCCCGGATCCGGGCCAGCGCCTCGGCCACCGTGGCGTCCGGCGGCAGGATCACCGGCTCTGAGGTCATCACGCTGCCGGCGGTGCCGGAGGCGTAGCGCAGCAACTGGCGTACCGGGTCGGCCTCGTCCGGCTCCATCAGGTCCAGCAGCACGTCCTGCTCCGGCGGGGGCAGCTCGTTGAGCAGGTCGGCCGCGTCGTCCGGCTCCATCTCCTCCAGCACGTCGGCGGCGCGTTGCCGGTCCAGCGCGGCCAGGATCTCCACCTGGTCGTGCTCGGGCAGCTCGCTGAGCACGTCGGCCAGGCGTTCGTCGTCGAGCGCGGCGGCCACCTCGTTGCGCCGGGCGTCGGGCAGATCCTGGAGGGCGTTGGCGAGGTCGGCCGGGCGCATGTCCTCCAGGACGGCGAGCAGGTTCGCCGTACCCCGGTTGTCGCCGACCGCGCCCAGACCGTGGACCCGGTCCCAGTCGACCTGGTGGAGGTGGCCGCGGCGGGTGAGCCGGCCGGTGTGCTCGCGGACGGCGACCCGGCTCAGCGCCCACTCGCCGCCGCGGCTGCACTCCATCGCCACGTCCACCACCGAGCCGGCCTGCCCGCTGTCGAGCTGGACCCGCCGGTCGAGCAGCTCCTGGAGCACCAGCAGCTCGTTCGGGCGCTTCTCGAACCGGCGCAGATTGAGCGTGCCGCTGCCGAGCACCACGCCGTCCGGATCGATGGAGGTGATCCGGTTGATGGACAGGAAGATGCGCCGCCGCATCGGCATCTCGGCGACCAGGCCGACCACCTCCGGCGGTCGCTGGGTCGCGCGCATCCGGGCCACCGCGTCGCGGACGCGGCCGACCTGGTCGCCGTTCGGGTCGAAAACGGCGACTCCGGCGAGTCGAGCGAGGTAGACCCGGTTCGGCGTGCTCACGGCCACCAGCCTAAGGGCCTAGTCTCTAACAACATGTCGACCTTGGGCTACGAGATCGTGGACGTCTTCACCGACCGCCCCTTCGCCGGCAACCCGCTGGCCGTGGTGTTCGGCGCGGAAGGGCTGGCCACCGAGCAGATGCAGGCGCTCGCGCTGGAGTTCAACCTGTCCGAGACGGTCTTCGTGCTGCCGCCGACTCAGGTGGGCGCCACCTACCGGGCCCGGATCTTCACCCCGGCCGACGAGCTGCCCTTCGCCGGGCACCCGAGCGTCGGCGCCGCGGTGACTGCGAGCCGGCGCGGCGTCTTCGGCGCGGGCCGGGTCACCCAGGAGTGCGGCGCCGGCGTCCTGCCGATCGAGGTGACCGCCACCGGCGCGACGCTCACCGGCGGCACGCCCACGCTGGGCCCCGAACTCGACCCGGAGCCGCTGCTGGAGATGGTCGGCCTCACCGGCCCCGACCACGTCGGCCCGCCACCGCGGGTCGCCGGGTGCGGCCTCGAATTCCCCTATCTTCCGGTACGCCCGGACGCGGTGGCCCGGGCTCGGTTGAACACGACGGCGGCGGAGCGATACGGCGTGGAGCACGTCAGCCTCTTCTCCTGGGAGCCCGGTTCGCAAACCGCGCACGCCCGGGTCTTCGTGCCGGGGCTCGGCGTACCGGAGGACCCGGCGACCGGTTCGGCCGCCCTGGGGCTGGGCGTGTGGCTGGTCGCGAGCGGCCTGCTCCCCGGCGACGGACGCTCCACGTACACGGTCCGGCAGGGCATCGAGATCAACCGCCCGTCGACGCTCGACTGCACGGTGACCGCGTCCGGCGGACTGGCGGTGGGCGCGACCGTGTCCGGCCAGGTCATGCCGGTGGCCCGAGGCGAGATCACCGTCCCCCCGTTCATCGGCTGACCGCGGCCCGGGGTGGGGATGGGGGAGGATGGCAGGGTGAGTGACGAGGTGGACGAGCGGGTGACGCCGCCCCTGGTGGACGAGGCGGTGAAGAAGGCCGCCGTGTGCTGGGTGAGCACCGACGGCGGTCCGGCGTACGCGCTGTGGTGCCTGCCGCTGGAGGGCACCCTGCTCGTGGTCACCGGTCCCGGCGAACAGGCCGCACCCGGACTGGCCGACAGCGACACGGCCGACGTGACGCTGCGCGGCGACCACGGCGGGCGGATCGTCACCTGGCCGGCGCGGGTGACCCGGCTGCAACCGGGCACCGACGAGTGGGACACCGCCGCGCCGCTGGTCGCGGCGAAGCGGCTCAACGCCTCCGGCTCCGCCACCGAGCTGGTGGAGCGGTGGGCGGCGCAGGGGTGCGCGCTCAACCGGCTCACCCCCGCCGGCACCGCCGTGACCGGCGCCGACCTCCCGGACGGCTCGCTGAGCGAGCAGCCCCGCCCGGCCCCTGTGGTACGGGTCGTCCGCAAGCCGTTCCGCCTGCACCGCGTCCGCCGCCGCTGACCGCGGGCACCAGGCGGTCGACGCCGATGCGGGTCGGTCGCCGCCAGCCGAGTCGGTCCGGTCCGCCGACGGGCCGGGCCGCGTCGAGGAGCCGGGTCAGGCGACGGGGACCGGGTCGAGCAGGCCGAGCACGTCCGTCAGCGAGGTGAGCGACGGCCCGCCGAAGCCGTGGTCGGCGTTGAGGACCACGTGGTCGACGAGATCCGGTGCGGCCAGCCGGACCGCGCTCAGCCCCGCCCGCTCCGCGCCGGTGAGTTCCTGGCTGTCGCCGTCGCCGACATAGAGGCAGTCGGCCGGTACCTGGCCGAGCCGGTAACACGCGGCCAGGTAGAGCGCCGGGTCCGGCTTGCAGCGTCCGAGGCGTACCGAGAAGACCTGGGCGTCGAGCAGCGGCGCGACGGCGAGCTGCGGCAGGAAGGCCGGTAGTTCGTGCGTGCAGTCGCTGACCAGCCCGGTGCGTACGCCCCGGTGGCGCAACGCGGCCAGCACCGGCACCGCCTCCGCACGCAGTCGGGTGCCGGCGCGTACGGCCCGGTGCCGGGTGGCGACGGCGGCGCGTACCGCCGCGTCGGACGGGTGGACGCCGAGCCGGGCGCACACCCAGCGCATCGTCGACTCGGCGTTCCCGAAGGAGCCGCTCGCCCGTTCGTAGAAGCTGCTGTTCAGCACCTCCACCAGCGCCTCGGTGGAGCAGCCGAGCATGTCGGCGGTGGCGCGGTGGGCGGCTCCGCGCCGTACGCAGTGGGTGAGGGTGCCGAAGAAGTCGAACAGCACCGCCTGGAACCTGGGCATGAGGGAACGCCTCCGGACGTCGAGGGGGGATCGCCGGGAAGCGCATGATCGTAACGGAGTGCTGACTTTCCGTGTCGGTCGGGTGTTCGTGTGAGGATTACCGTTCGTGCCGACCGTTCCGCATCGCCCGCCGCTCGACGCGCTGACGGTGGGCGCGCTCGCCCTGGCCGTCGCCTCGGTCTCGTCCTCGGCGCCGCTCGTGGCGTTCGCCGCCGCGTCGGCGCTGGCGGTGGCGTTCTGGCGTACCGCGTTGTCGGTGGCGGTCCTCGGCCCTGTCGCCCTGATCCGCCGGCGCGCCGAACTCCGCGCGCTCACGGTCGGGCCGGGCCGGCAGGAGGGGCTCTACTGCGTACTCTCCGGGGTCGCCCTGGCCGCCCACTTCGCCACCTGGATGCCGAGCGCGCAGCTCACCTCGGTCGCGGCCGCGACCGCGCTCGGCGCGACGCAGCCGGTGTGGCAGGGGCTGATCGCCCGCGGGCAGGGACGGCGGCTGCCG
>NZ_WBKS01000209.1:0-5960 GCF_008868145.1 Micromonospora sp. AMSO1212t | reverse complement strand
TCGACGGAGCGGGGCGCGGGGAGTGCGCGGGGGCGCGCGGGCGGGGGAGGGTGCTGTGGAGCAGCGGCGGCGGGTCGGGGCCTACGGGATGCTGCGGGACTCCGAGGGGCGGGTGTTGCTCGCGCGCGGCGCGGCGCGGTGCCCGTACCCGGGGGTGTGGCAGTTGCCCGGCGGCGGCGTCGAGCACGCGGAGCACCCGGCCGACACCGTGGTACGCGAGTTCGCCGAGGAGACCGGGCTGACCGTGGCGCCCGGCGCGATCCGGGCCGCCGTCGCCGACGTGGCCGCGTTCCGCGCCGAGGACGTCGCGATGCACACCGACCGGTTGATCTTCGAGGTCGAGGCGCGGGGCGGGCGGCTGCGACCCGAACCGGCCGGTGGCACCGACGAGGTGGGCTGGTTCACCCCGGAGGAGGCCGCCGGCCTCCCGCTGATGGTGTTCACCGCCGAGCTGCTCGGCCTGCCGGTGTCCCCGCTGCCGGCCGACATGCCCCGGGGCCTGCCCGCCGAACCGGCCGGTCCGGCCGCCGACCGCCGGCAGCGCTTCGCCGCGTACGGGCTGGTCACGGATCCCGCCGACCGGGTGCTGCTCACCATGATCGCCGACGGTTATCCGGGCGCGGGCCGCTGGCACCTGCCCGGGGGTGGCACCGACCACGGCGAGCAGCCCGCCGCCGGGCTGCTGCGTGAGCTGGTCGAGGAGGCCGGGCAGCTGGGCCGGGTGGTCGACCTGATCGCCGTGGACAACCTGCACAACCCGGCCGCGCTCGGTCCGGAGGGCCGCCCGCTGGACTGGCACGGCGTCCGGGTGATCTACCGGGTACGCGTGGACGCGCCGACCGACGCGGTGGTGACGGAGCTGGCGGGAGGCTCGACCGCACGGGCCGCCTGGTTCGCCCCGGAACAGGTCACGGCCCTGTCGATGACCGACGTCGCCGTTCGGGCCACCGGGCAGCGGGTGACCTGAATCGCTCGCCGAGCCGCCCTGGGTGACCTCCGGTACAGTCGGAAGTACGGCTGACCGACGAAAACGGGCGTTGCGGCCCGAGATGGGAATGAGTGGGCGGTTCGCGCGGTTAAGGGAGATATAAGTACCGCCGGCAGCTATCGCCAAGCCCCTGTCCCCTGTGCAATGGTGTACTCCGCAAAAGGGCTGCCGGACCCGAAAGGTCCGGCACGAGACAGCCGGACACCCGCCCCGCAATGGGCGGCCAGCCGATCCGGTGATGGAGGAAACGTGCCGAGAGCCCCATGGCGCCGGCGTCGTACGACTGACAGTCCGCGCCCCGCAGGGCGTCGCTGGGCGGGCAGGTTGCGCCGCAGCAGTACGTTCGCCCGCCAGGTGCTGCTGGTCCGGGTGGGCCGCCGGGACGGCGCGACCGTCTCGGGGACCGACCTGGTCACCCCCGACCACCGTTACGCCGACCGCCAGCGCCTGCGCTACGGCCGGCTCGACACCGACATCGAGGCGGTACGCCCGGTCAGCCCGGCGCTCGCGCCGGCCGCCCCGGTCGACGACGAGTCCCCGGCGATGTCGATCCCGCTTCTGCCGGGTGAGCGCACCGCCGCCCGCCGGGCCAAGTTCGCGCTCGTCAACGCGTGCACGCTGAGCAGCCTCATGCTCGGCATGCTGGCCATCTTCCTGGCCATGCGCGGTGACGTGCAGATCGCCGCGATCTTCCTGATCGCGTGCGTCGCGTTCGACGGCCTCGACGGCGCGCTGGCCCGCAAGCTCGGCGTGGCCAGCCCGTTCGGCGCGCAGATGGACTCGCTCGCCGACATGTGCTCGTTCGGCCTCGCCGCACCGGTCGTGGTCTACGCCTCGCTCGCCGGTTCGGCGCCCCCGGCGGCCGCCGCGGTGTCCTGCGCGCTCGTCGCCGCGTGCGCGGCGGTCCGGCTCGCCCGGTTCAACGTCTCGCCGAAGGACGGCCGCTTCTTCTGCGGCGTGCCGACCACCATGGCGGCAGCGGTGCTCGCACTGACCGTGGCCATCGGCGTGCCGGTCCCCGGCCTGGTCATGGTGGCCGCCGTGGCGCTGCTCGCCTTCGCCATGGTGTCCAGCTTCCCGTACGCGAAGCTCGCCCGGCTGCTGAAGCTGCCGCCGTGGCTCTGGCTGGCTCCGGTGGTCGGCGCGCTCGTCGACATCCGGCTCACGTTCGCCCTCGTGGTGGTGGGCTACCTGGTCAGCGGGCCGCTGCTCTGGCTGCACCAGCGCCGTACCGCCTGACCCGAGAACGACAGACAAAAAGGGGCGCCGCGAGAGCGGCGCCCCTTTTCTTCGTGTCCTGCGCTCAGCGCCAGCGGGCGATCACAGTCGCGCCGCCGACCACCTTGTCGCCCGGACCGACGAGCGGGTCCGCGGCGTCGGCCGGCAGGTAGACGTCGGTACGCGAGCCGAACCGGATCAGGCCGAAGCGCTCGCCCCGGGCCAGCAGCGACCCGACGGGTGCCCGCTGCACGATCCGGCGGGCGATCAGCCCGGTGCGCTGCGCCACCACCACGGTGCCGTGGTCGGTGTCCAGCACCGTGTACGCGGCCACGTTGTGCTCGGCGTCCGGCTTCATGGCGTTGACGAACCCGCCGTCGGCGACGAAGTAGTCCACCACCTTGCCGGCCACCGGAGCGCGGTTGACGTGCACGTCCAGCACCGAGAGGAAGACCGCGATCCGCAGCCACTCGCCGTCACCGAAGCGCTCGTCCTGGAGGCGCTGCACGGACAGCACCTGACCGTCCGCCGAGGCGACGACTGCCGACGGGTCCTCCGGCACGTCCCGCTCCGGGTCCCGGAAGAACGCGGCCACCGGAGCGGCGGCCAGCGCCGGCAGCAGCCAGAGCTTCGACTTCGGCCGCGTGGCCCGGGCCAGGGCGGCCAGGCCGAGCGTGATGCCGGCCGCGGCCACCCCGTTCGAGTCGATGTGCATGCCCCGGGTCAGCGGCACGCTCGACGGCCGGTACGCCGGGGACAGCGAGGCCGCGAGCGCGACCGGCGCCGCGGTGAAACGCAGGTGGTGCACGCGTACCGGCGGGGTGTTGCGCAGCACCAGGTCGGTGCGCACGCCGTGCAGCACGCCCTGCCGGTCCAGCTCGCCGTCGGCGCCCTCGGTGCGGAACAGCGGCGCGGCGACGCTCAGCACCCCGCCCTCGGCGAGGTATTTCGCCAGCCCGTCGATCGCGGCGCGCGCCTCGTCCGCGGTGCCGGTGAACGGCTCGGCGACGACCACCACTGCGGCGGCGGCGTCCGCCTCGGCGAGGGTGTCGACCACGCGTACCCGGTCGTCGACCCATCGGCCCTGCGCGGTGACGTGTTCGCGCAGCGCCGCCGCCGAAGCGCCCTCCGCCGGCACCACAGTGAGCCGGTCGCCTGGGAGCAGCGCCTCGATCGCGGAGGCCAGCACCGCGGACTCCGGGGTCGCGCCGACGAGCAGGCCGGCCTTCGGGTCGTTACGCCGGGCGAACTCGCTGACGAGCGTGCGGGCGGCGCGCTCGCCGATGCGGACCGCACCGGAGGGACCGGTGACGCGCACGGCGGGGGACTGGGTCATGTCGGACGGGCTCCTGACGAGATAGCGAACGGACGGGGCGGCTCCGGCGACCCGACCGGCGGCTCCGCCCTGTCGGGGGCGCGGGCCGGCCGGCGGAGGCGAGATCTCCGCCGACCAGCATAGGCCGCGTCCGAAGGGCTCCGCAGTGGCGCGGTCAGGCCGGATCCCCCGGCGTACGGCGCTGCGGAGCCGTCTCGTCGGCCGGTGGATCGAGCGGCGGCAGTTCGCGGGTGGCCGGCTCCGAGGAATCGGTGGTGGCCGCGGTGGCCCACTCGTCGGCGCCGTCGGGCGTCTCCGCGCCGGCACCCGTCTCCGCGCCGGGGGCCGTCTCCGCGCCGACGGCCGGGGAGCCGTACGGCGCCGCGACCGTGACCTCCGGCGCGGACTGCGGCCCGGGCTGCTCCGGGGCGCGGCCCGAGCGCAGCGCGCCGATCAGCCCGAGCAGGCCGATCAGCACCAGCCCGCCGGCCAGGAACCAGCCGACCGGGGGCACGGAGAGGCCGAGGATCCGGGCCAGCAGCCACCAGACGGACAGGCCGAGGAAGACGAGTCCGAAAGCGAACGACACGATGTCGGTACGGTGTGCCTTCACCGGGTCACCTCCAGCTTGCCGGCGTTCACGTGGACGTAGAGGCGCAGCTTGCCGCCACCGGGACCGTCGGCGCCCGGGTCGGTGGTCTCCCACTGACGACCGCCGAGCCCGCCGCTGCGCCGGCCGAAGACCGTGGCGTCGCCGGCGTTCACGTCGGCCACCGTGGTCACGTCGACGTTCGGCGGTACGACCACAGTCGCGTTGCCGAGGTTGACGTCGACAGTCACCTGGACGTCCTGCTTGTCGAAGTCGATCCCGCGCAGGTCGAGCGTCGCGTCGCCGAGGTTGTTCTCGTACCGGTCGGCCAGGTCGCGCAGGTCGGTCGGCGCCCAGGTGACGTTGCCGTCGATGCCGCGTACCCGGTCGTAGGACTCGGCGACGGTGGCGATGCCGAGCGCCGCCGCTGTCACCAGGCCCAGGGCGATCAGCCAGCGCGCCCGGCCGAACCAGGTGCCGACGAGCAGGCCGAGGCCGATGGTCGCGAGCACCGCGGCGAAGTAGCCGGCGGCGCCGACCGGGAAGACGTCGAGCAGGTCGAGCATGGCCACCACGCCGAGCGCCAGGAAGATCAGCGAGAACGTGATCGCGCCGAGCGGCGAGCGCTCCTTGGGCCGCTTCGGCGGTCGCGGCGGCCGGACCGGTGGCGGGACGGGCGGCGATCCGGCGTAGGGGCCGTGCGGGGCGAACGGCGGCCGGTACCCGCCGGGCGGCAGCGGTGCGCCCACCGGCGCGGGCGGCGGCACGGCGGCCGGCTCGTCCAGCCGGGCGCCCGCGTCCCGTGCGCCCGGCCAGGCCGGGCCGGCGCCGTAGGCCGGCCAGGTGGCGGTGTCGGCGACCGGGCCGGTCACCTGCTGCATCGCGACTGTCGGCTCGGACGGGCCCGGCCGGGTGCCGGCCGCGGCGGGCCAGCCCGGCGCCGGCAGCGTCGGGTAGCCGGTCGCGGGCCCGGGGTGGCCCGGCTCGCGCTCGGCGTCGGACGTCGCCGGGCGCTCCAGCTCGGACGGCGACACCGGCGGGTAGCCGGGCTCCGACGGCGACACCGGCGGGTAGCCCGGCTCGGACGCAGAGGCCGGCGGGTAGCCGGGCTCGGACCCGGGCGCCGGGGGAAAACCCGGCTCGGGCCGGCCGGGCGGCGGGTAGCCGGGCTCGGCGGGCAGTCCGCTGGACGGAACCGCCCCGGGGTGTGCCGGTCCGGCGGGTGTGCCGGTCCACTGTGCCGCGGGGGGAGCCGCGGTCCACGTACCCGGCGCCGGGGCCGATGGTGCGGGCCAGGCCACCGGTGGCACCGGGCCCGGCGAGGGACCGTGCGGGGGCACCGGCTGAGCCGGCCGCTGCGCCGGGCCACGCTGCTCGCGGTTGAGCAGGAGCGCTCCGCCGATCAGGATCACCGCACCGAGCAGGATCGCCCGGAACCCGTCGGTGACGACGTAGGCGAAGCCGAGCGCCACCACGATGCCGAGCACGATCACCGTGATCGGGGACATGCTGGACCGGCCCCGGCCGAGCATGGCCTCCACGGGTGAGGCGGTGTCGCCCTCGCCGGGGATGATCAGCCAGCCGGCGACGTACACGATGATCCCGATGCCGCCGAAGAAGCCGAGCACGGCCAGCAGCACGCGCCACAGCACCGGGTCGGTGTTCGTGGCCCGGCCGATGGCGGCGCACACCCCGGCCAGGTAGCGGCCCTCGCGGGGGCGTACCAGGCCGTACCGGGTGGTGAAGCCCGCGGCGCCGGGCGGTGGGGCGTACCCACCGGGTGGTGGACCGCCGAACGGCGTGCCGCCGGGCGGCGGCTGTCTCTCATACACAGCTGACGCTGCCGACGA
>NZ_WBKS01000208.1:0-6156 GCF_008868145.1 Micromonospora sp. AMSO1212t | reverse complement strand
GCGCGTCAGGAAGGACAGCCCAGCATGTCCAGCCACCCCCACCACCCCCGTGCCCGGCGACCGATCGCCGCTGCCGCAGCGCTGCTGCTCGCGGCCACCGCCGGCATCGTCACCACGGCCGCGGCGCCCGTCCCGGCGTCCGCCCACCCGATCTCGGCGAGCGACTTCCAGCAGGTCGAACTCGCCCGCGGTGTCGCCGAGACCGGCGAACCGATGTCGCTCGCGGTGCTGCCCGACCGGTCGGTCCTGCACACCGCCCGCAACGGCACGCTGCGCCGCACCGACGCGGCCGGCGCCACCACAGTCGTCGGCACGCTGCCGGTCTACACCCACGACGAGGAAGGGCTCCAGGGCGTCGGCGTCGACCCCGGCTTCGCCTCCAACCGGCACATCTACCTCTACTACGCCCCGCCGCTGTCCACCCCGGCCGGGGACGCGCCCGCCACCGGCACCGACTTCTCCGCCTGGCAGGGCGTCAACCGGCTCTCCCGGTTCACGCTCAACGCCGACTTCACGCTCAACCAGGCCAGCAAGGTCGACGTGCTCGACGTACCGGCCGACCGGGGGCTGTGCTGCCACGTCGGCGGCGACATCGACTTCGACGCCGCCGGCAACCTCTACCTGTCCACCGGCGACGACACCAACCCGTTCGACTCGGCCGGCTACGCGCCGATCGACGAGCGGACCAACCGCAACCCCGGGTACGACGCGCAGCGCAGCGCCGGCAACACCAACGACCTGCGGGGCAAGATCCTGCGGATCAAGGTGAACGCCAACGGCACGTACTCGATCCCGGCCGGGAACCTCTTCGCGCCCGGGACCGCGCGGACCCGCCCGGAGATCTACGCGATGGGCTTCCGCAACCCGTTCCGGATCAGTGTCGACAAGGCCACCGGCGTCGTCTACGTGGGCGACTACGGGCCGGACGCCGGCACCACCACGGCCCGCGGCCCGTCCGGGCAGGTCGAGTTCGACCGGGTCACCGCGCCCGGCAACTACGGCTGGCCGTACTGCACCGGCACCAACACGGCGGCCGAGACGTACGCCGAGTGGGACTTCGCCACCGGGACCGCCGGCCCGAAGTTCAACTGCACGGGCGGGCCGACGAACAACTCGTTCCGCAACACCGGCCTGGCCACGCTGCCGGCGGCGAAGCCGTCCTGGATCCGCTACGCCGGTGACGCCGGCAGCCCGCCCGAGTTCGGCGGGGGCTCCGAGTCGCCGATGGGCGGCCCGGTCTACCGGTACGACGCGGCGAACCCCTCCACCACGAAGTTTCCGCAGTCGTTCGACGGGCAGTTCTTCGCCACCGAGTTCGGCCGGGGCTGGATCAAGCCGATCCACGTCGACGCGGACGGCTCACCCGGCACCATCGACAGCTTCCCGTGGACCGGCAAGCAGGTGATGGACTCGGCGTTCGGCCCGGACGGCGCGTACTACGTGCTCGACTACGGCACCGGCTACTTCAACGGCGACGCCAACTCGGCGCTGTACCGATTCGACTATCTGGGCGGCGCCAACCGCGCCCCGGTGGCCCGCGCCGCCGCCGACCGGACCTCCGGCGCCGCGCCGCTCACAGTGGCGTTCTCCTCGGCCGGCTCGTCCGACCCGGAGGGCGGCGCGCTGACGTACGCCTGGACGTTCGGCGACGGCGGCACCTCCACCGCGGCGAACCCCTCGCACACCTACACCGCGAACGGCAGGTACACCGCCACGCTCACCGTCCGCGACCCGCAGGGCGCCAGCGGCACCGCGAGCGTGACGGTCACAGTGGGCAACACCGCGCCGACGGTGGTGATCGAGACGCCCGGCAACGGCAAGCTGTTCTCCTTCGGCGACACCGTGCCGTTCCGGATCACCGTCACCGACCCGGAGGACGCCACGATCGACTGCACGAAGGTCAAGATGACCTACGTGCTCGGGCACGACCAGCACGGCCACCAGATCACCTCGGCGACCGGCTGCACCGGCTCGATCGCCGTACCCGTCGACGGTGAGCACGACGACGCGGCGAACATCTTCGCCGTCTTCGACGCCGAGTACACCGACTCCGGCGGCCTCACCACCCACACCCAGCACACGCTCCAGCCGCGGCACCGGCAGGCCGAGCACTTCAGGACGTCGTCCGGGATCAACACGTTCGACAAGGCCACCGCCGAGGGCGGCAAGACCGTCGGCGACATCCAGAACGGCGACTGGATCGCGTTCCAGCCGTACCTGCTGGCCGACGCCACCGGATTCACCGCCCGGGTCTCGTCCGCCGGGGCCGGCGGCACGCTCCAGGTGCGGGCCGGCTCGGCCACCGGCACCGTGCTCGGCTCGGCCACCGTCCCGGTCACCGGCGCCTGGGACACGTTCGCCACAGTCACCGGCACGATCGCCAATCCGCCGGCCGGCACCACCACGCTCTACCTGACGTTCGCCGGTGGCACCGGGGCGCTCTACGACCTGGACGCGTTCACGCTCACCACGTCGGCCGTCCGCACCGGCCCGGTCAAGGGCCTGGCCGGCAAGTGCCTGGACGTCCGCAACGCCGCCACCGCCGACGGCACCCAGATCCAGCTCTACACCTGCAACGGCACGACGGCGCAGTCGTGGACCGTGACGCCCAACGGCACCGTGAAGGCGCTCGGCAAGTGCCTGGACGTATCCGGCGGCGCCGGCGCGGACGGCACGAAGATCCAGCTCTACACGTGCAACGGCACGGGCGCGCAGAACTGGTCGGCCCAGGCGGACGGCACGCTGCGCAACCCGTCGTCGGGCAAGTGCCTGGACGTGTCGGGCAACAACTCGGCCGACGGCACGGCGGTGCACCTGTGGACGTGCACCGGCGCGGCGAACCAGCGCTGGACCCTGCCGTGAGGATGAAGGAGAACCAGATGAAACTCCTGCGTTCCGCACTGGGGGCGGTGACCGCCGTCCTCGCCACCATCGCCTGCACGGTCCCGGCGGGTCCGGCGGCGGCCGCCGACGCCCCCTACGACGTGCTCGTCTTCTCCAAGACCGCGGGCTTCCGTCACGACTCCATCGCCACCGGCGTGCAGGCCGTACGCGAGCTGGGCACGGCGAACAACTTCACCGTCACCGCCACCGAGGACGCCGCCCAGTTCACCACCGCCAACCTGGCCCGCTTCGAGGCGGTGATCTTCCTCAACACCACGGGGGACGTCCTCAACGCCAGCCAGCAGTCGGCGTTCGAGGCGTACATCGGCGCCGGCGGCGGGTACGTCGGCGTGCACTCCGCCGCCGACACCGAGTACGACTGGCCGTTCTACGGCAACCTGGTCGGCGCCTGGTTCGCCTCCCACCCGGCCATCCAGCCGGCCGTCGTGAAGGTGGAGGACCGGGCGCACGCGGCAACCGCGCACCTGCCCCAGCGGTGGAACCGCACCGACGAGTGGTACGACTACCGCTCCAACGCCCGCTCCACCGCGCACGTGCTGGCGAGCCTGGACGAATCCTCGTACTCCGGGGGCTCGATGGGCGGCGACCACCCGCACGCCTGGTGCAAGACGTACAGCGGTGGCCGGTCCTTCTACACCGGCGGCGGCCACACCCAGGCGTCCTACGCCGACGCGGCGTTCCGGGCGCACCTGCTCGGCGGCATCCGCTACGCCGCCGGGCGCACGAAGGCCGACTGCCGGCCGGAGACCGGCTACACCGCGCTCTACAACGGCGGCACCACCGGCTGGTCCCAGGCCGGGCCGGGCAGCTTCACCAGCGCCGACGCCACGCTCACCTCGGTCGGCGGCATGGGTCTCTACTGGTACAGCGCGAAGCAGTTCACCAACTACTCGCTGAAGCTGGACTGGCGGCTGGCCGGTGACGACAACTCGGGCGTGTTCGTCGGCTTCCCGCCGTCGAGCGACCCGAACTCGGCGGTGGACAACGGATACGAGGTACAGATCGACCCCACCGACGCGGCCGACCGCACCACCGGCGCGATCTACGGGTTCTCCTCCGCCGATCTGGCGGCCCGGGACGCGGCGCTCAACCCGGCGGGGGAGTGGAACACCTACGAGATCCTGGTCGAGTCCGAGCGGCTCCAGGTCTTCCTCAACGGCGTACGGATAAACGACTTCACCAACACCGACCCGGTCCGGTCGCTCGCCGGGCACGTCGGCATCCAGAACCACGGCACCGGCGACGACGTGTCGTTCCGCAACATCCGGATCAAGGAACTCGGCGGCACGCCGCCGCCGACCGGCAACACCACGGTCCAGGCCGAGGCGTTCGGCACGGCGAGCGGCGTCAGCGCGTACCCCAAGGCCGGTGCCAACGGCGGCCAGACCCTGGGGTACGTGGACCCGGGCGACTGGGCCGCGTACCCGGGGCTGGACCTGACCGGTGTGACGGCGCTGCGGGCCCGGGTGGTCTCCGGCGGCCCGGGCGGCACGCTCCAGGTGCGCACCGGCTCGCCGACCGGCCCGCTGCTCGGCCAGGTGGCGGTGCCGAACACCGGTGGCTGGACCACGTTCGCCGACGTGTCCACCGCGCTGACCGGTGTGCCGTCCGGTACGCAGAGCGTCCACCTGACGTTCACCGGCAGCGGCTCCGGGCTGTTCGACGTCGACGACTTCACGCTGGTCCGCTCGACCGGGACCGGCGGCTCCGGCCCGGTGAAGGGCCTGGCCGGCAAGTGCCTGGACGTGCGCAGCGGCTCGTCGGCCGACGGCACGCAGATCCAGCTCTACACCTGCAACGGCTCGTCGGCGCAGTCGTGGACGGTCACGCCCAACGGGCCGGTGAAGGCGCTCGGCAAGTGCCTGGACGTCTCCGGTGGCGGCAGCGCGGACGGCACGAAGATCCAGTTGTATTCGTGCAACGGCACGGGTGCGCAGAACTGGTCGGCGCAGGCGGACGGGACGGTGCGTAACCCGTCGTCGGGCAAGTGCCTGGACGTGTCGGGCAACAACTCGGCCGACGGCACGGCGGTGCACCTGTGGACGTGCACCGGCGCGGCGAACCAGCGCTGGACCCTGCCCTGACGGAGGCCATAGAGTGGAGGCGGCGACCGCGAGGTGGCCGGTGACCCGGCGGGAGGCGCAACCCGCCCGGGAGCAGACGCTCCGGCGTCCACCGGTTCCCACGTGCCGCCGCCTCCGGTCGTCCTCGCCCCGGTCCGCGACGGAATCCCCCATCACCACAGGGGAGAAGGACAATGGCGCGACCCATCACGCTCTTCACCGGCCAGTGGGCCGATCTGCCGTTCGACGAGGTCTGCCGGCTCGCCGCCGAGTGGGGCTACGACGGGCTGGAGATCGCCTGCTGGGGCGACCACTTCGAGGTGGACAAGGCGCTCGCCGACGACTCGTACGTGGAGCGCAAGCGGGCCACCCTCGCCAAGCACAACCTCCAGGTGTTCGCCGTCTCCAACCACCTGGTCGGGCAGGCCGTCTGCGACCACCCGATCGACGAGCGGCACCAGGACATCCTGCCGGCCCGGATCTGGGGTGACGGCGAGCCGGAGGGCGTGCGGCAGCGGGCCGCCGAGGAGATCAAGGACACCGCGCGGGCGGCGGCGAAGCTCGGCGTACGCACCGTCGTGGGCTTCACCGGCTCGTCCATCTGGCACACGGTGGCGATGTTCCCGCCGGTGCCGCCGGCCATGATCGAGCGCGGCTACCAGGACTTCGCCGACAGGTGGAACCCGATCCTCGACGTGTTCGACGAGGTGGGCGTGCGGTTCGCGCACGAGGTGCACCCCAGCGAGATCGCCTACGACTACTGGACCACGAAGCGCACGCTGGAGGCGATCGGGCACCGGGAGGCGTTCGGGCTCAACTGGGATCCGTCGCACTTCGTCTGGCAGGAGCTGGACCCGGTGAACTTCATCTTCGACTTCGCCGACCGGATCTACCACGTGGACTGCAAGGACGCGAAGGTCCGTACCGGGGACGGGCGGCGCGGCCGGCTCTCCTCCCACCTGCCCTGGGCCGACATGCGGCGCGGCTGGGACTTCGTCTCCACCGGCCACGGCGACGTGCCGTGGGAGGACTGCTTCCGGGCGCTGAACGCGATCGGCTACGACGGCCCGATCTCGGTCGAGTGGGAGGACGCCGGCATGGACCGCCTGGTCGGCGCGCCGGAGGCGCTCCAGTTCGTCCGCCGCCTGGCCTTCGACGCCCCGAGCGCCGCCTTCGACGCCGCCTTCAG
>NZ_WBKS01000207.1:0-6207 GCF_008868145.1 Micromonospora sp. AMSO1212t | reverse complement strand
ACCTGTTGTAGTGCTCCGGGTTCAGGCCGACCAGTTCCAGCAGTTCCTGGACGCGGTGTTTGACGCCGCCGGGCGGGGTGATCCGGTTGACCTGCAACGGCATCGCCACGATCCGCCCGACCGTGTGCCGCGGGTTCAACGACGCGTACGGGTCCTGGAAGATGATCTGCAGGTCCTGCCGCAGCGCGCGCAACTCACGACGCCCGCCGCGGGTGATGTCCTGGCCGGCGAAGGTGATCGACCCGGCGGTGGGTTCCAGCAGACGCACCAGCATCCGCCCGGTCGTGGTCTTCCCACACCCCGACTCCCCCACCAGCCCGAGCGTCTCGCCGGGCCGCACGTCGAAGTCCAGCCCGTCGACCGCCCGCACCGCACCCCGGGCGCGCAGACCCTGCCGCACCGGGAAGTGCTTCGTCAGCCCTCGCACCGACAGCAACGGCTCGGTCTCGGTGCTCATCGGGCCACCCCCACCTGGGCGATGTCGTCGCGGTAGATCCGCTCCCGGTCGGCCGCCGACAGGTGGCAGGCAACCAGATGTCCCGGCGTGCCTGCCTCCCGCAGCTCAGGCACCTCCGTGCGGGACCGGTCGCCGTTCACGTCGGCCCAACGGCAGCGTGGGTGGAACGCGCACCCCGACGGCAGATTGATCAACGACGGCGGGTTGCCCGGGATCGGCACCAGGTCCGCGTCCGCGTCACCGTGCAACGACGGCACACTCGACAACAACCCCCACGTGTACGGATGCTGCGGCGCCCGCAACACCCGCTCCACACTCCCGTGCTCCACCGCCCGACCGCCGTACATCACCAACACGTCATCAGCCACCTGGGACACCACACCCAGGTCATGGGTGATCAACACGATCGCCGACCGGAACTCCTCCTGCAAATCACTGAGCAGATCCAGAATCTGCGCCTGCACCGTCACGTCCAGGGCGGTGGTCGGTTCGTCGGCGATCAGCAGGTCCGGGTCGTTGACCAACGCCATCGCGATCATCGCCCGCTGCCGCATCCCACCCGAGAACTCATGCGGATACTGATCGAACCGCTTCCCCGGCTGCGGAATCCCCACCCGGCCCAGCATGTCCACCGCCCGCGTCCGCGCCTCCCGCCGACCCGCCCTCGGATGATGCACCCGATACGCCTCAGCGATCTGCCGACCCACCGAGTAGTACGGATGCAACGCCGACAACGGATCCTGGAAGACCATCGCCATGTCCCGGCCCCGCAGCCGCCGCACCTCCTCCTCACCCAACCCCACCAGCTGACGCCCACCCACCCAGATCTCCCCCGAGATGGTCGTGCGCTTCGCGTTGTGCAGACCCAGGATCGCCAGCGACGTGACGCTCTTACCCGACCCCGACTCCCCCACGATCCCCAACGTGCGGCCCCGCTCCACCGCGAACGACACCCCGTCCACGGCCCGCACCACACCGTCCTCGGTGTCGAACCGCACCCGCAGATCCCTGACCCGCAGGTACGGGCCCTCGCCGCGCCGCGGCGCCGGAAGCTCCACCATGTCCGATCCCTCCCCCTCAGCTCAGCCGGACCCGTGGGTCGATCACCGCGTACAGCACGTCGACGACGATGTTGGCGACCACGATGAACACCGCTGCCAGCAGCACCGTCGCCATCACCACCGGCAGGTTGAGGAACTGCACCGCCTCCACCGTCGCCTTGCCGAGACCCTGGAGGCCGAAGATGGTCTCGGTGATGAACGTGCCGCCGAGGCTGGTGCCGATGTCCAGCCCGGCGATCGTGACTATCGGCGTGATCGCCGCCCGCAACGCGTGCCGGGTGTGCACCTTCCGCGCGGGCAGCCCTTTCGCCCGCGCGGTACGGACGAAGTCCTCCGACAGCGTCTCCAGCATCTGCGCCCGGGACAGCCGGGCGTACAGCGCCGAGTTGAGGAAACCCAGCGTCATCCAGGGCAGCAGCAGCCCGGCCGCCCAGCGCAGCGGGCTCTCGGTCAGCGGGGTGTAGCTGGGGAACGGCAGCAGGCCGGTGGAGTAGACGAGCAGGTAGAGCAGGATCAGCCCGAAGAAGTAGACCTGCATGGACGCCCCGGCCAGCGTGACGCCGATGGCGGCGCGGTCGAACGCCGTACCCCGGCGCAGCGCCGACACCATGCCGAGCGATACGCCGAGGCCGAGCCAGAGCACGGCGCCGCCGAGGACGATGCTGAACGTCACCGGGGCCCGCTGGGCGACGATCTCGGTGACCGGCTGGTTGTTGCGGAACGAGTAGCCCAGGCAGGGCGCCGGGCAGTCCTGCCGGAAGTCACCCTCGCCGTAGGTGCGGCCGGCGAAGACGCCGTGCACGAAGTCGGCGTACTGCCGGGGCAGCGGCTGGTCGATGCCGAGCCGGCGCTCCACCTGGGCGATGTCCTCGGCCGTGCAGTTCTTGCCGCACATCACCTTCGCCGGGCTGCTCGGCACCGCGAAGAAGAGACCGAACGTGACCAGGCTGATGACGACCAGGGTCAGGGCGGCGACGAGCAGCCGCCGTACGACGAAACGGAGCACGGGAGCACCTCCCCCGAGGTCGGCGCGGGGACGGCCGCCGTGGCCGCCGCCCCCGCGCGGCTGTCACTTCTTCACGTAGATGCCGTTGAGCGAGATGATCCCGAACGCGTCGCTGAGGAAGGCGTTGCCGACCTTCGAGCCGTGCAGCTCGTAGGTGGCGTCGTAGTAGCAGGGCACGACCGGGGCGTACTTCTCCATGATCATGCGGTCGAGCGCCATCCAGCCGGCGTCCTGCTCCGCGGCCGGCAGGTCGCGGACCCGGTCGATCTCCGCGCTGACGGCCGGTTCGTTGAGGTACGACAGGTTCTGGTTGCCCTCGGCCACGATCTCCCGCCCGTCGTAGACCGGCGGGATGACCGTCGAGCCGGTGGGCCAGTCCGAACCCCAGCCGGTGAGGTACATGTCGTACGGGTTGTCCTTGCGGCCGACCTCGTCGTAGTAGCTGCTGTTGTCGATCGGCTTCATCACGATGTCGAAGCCCATGTCGGTGAGGTTCTTGCGCAGCGCCTCGGCCTGCTGGGTGCGCAGTTCCAGGTTGGAGTGGGCGAGCACCAGCTTCGGCCGCTTGCCGGCGAGCAGCTCGGCGGTCTTGGCCTTGTCGCCGGTGACCGGGCCGTTGAACAGGTCGTACGGGACGAAACCGGCGGTGGTGGGCGACATGAGCGTGGTCGCCGGCGAGCCGGCGGCCTGCCCGCCGAGCACCTTGAGCAGCGCGTCCTTGTCGACGGCGTAGTTCAGCGCCCGCCGTACGCCCAGGTCGGTGACCCGCTGGGTGTTGATGCTCAGCACCCAGTTGTACTGCGTCGGACCGCGCACGACCCGTTCGGAGACGCCTGCGCCGGTGGTGCGGGGCAGCACCGACGGTGGCACGTCCGACCAGCTCAGCGCCGCCTGGTCGGCCGGCCCGTCGGCGACCAGACGCTCGGCGATCTGCGCCTGCTCCAGGCCGAACGTCATCCGGATCGCGTCCGGGTACGCGTTGCGGATCGGGTCGGTCGCCGGATCCCAGTTCGGGTTGCGCTCCAGCTCCAGCGACACGTCGCGCTGGTAGGACTTCACCCGGTACGGCCCGGACGAGAACGGCCGCAGGTCGTAGTTGGCGCGGGTGTCCTTGGCGGCGGGCACGGGCGCGCTGGTGGGCAGCGCCGCGGCGTACGGCAGGTCGCAGTGCGGCTGCGGGAAGGTGAACCGGATGGTCCGGTCGTCGGGGGTGGCGACGCCGTCGGGCACCGGCTTGCCACCGTCGTACGGGCCCTTGTAGGTGGCGTTGTACGCCCCGCCCGGGTAGAGCCACTGCTGGATGTAGTGCGGGCCCTCGTTGAGGTTCGCCGCGAACGACCGGGCGATGCCGTGGGCGACGTCCTTGCTGGACACGGGCGTGCCGTCCTCGTACTTCACGCCCTCGCGCAGGGTGAACTCCCAGACCTTGCAGTCGCCGTTCACGTCCTTGCCGGGGTTGGTGGCCAGGTCGCCGACGAGCAGCAGCTTGCCGGTGCCGTCCTCCTTGTAGCCGTTGAGCGCGCGGTAGAGCAGCCCGCCGGCGACCTGCTGCACGTTGACGTAGTTGCGGGCCGGGTCGAGGTGCTCGAAGTCGGCCGGCTGCATGACGGTGAGGGTGCCGCCGCGGGTCGCCCCGTCGACGTCCTTCGCCGGGCCCTGGTTGTCGGCGGCCTCGTACGAGATCGAGCCGCTCTGGGTCTTGGTCTTCTGGTCGTCGCCGCCGCCACCGTCGGTGGTGGGGCTGCAGCCGGCGGCGGCCAGCGCCGCCGCGGCGAGGACACCTGTCAGTGTCCGGGTTCGTGCGCGCACGGTGTGCTCCTTCCTGCCCGGCGGCCCCCGCCGGCCGGGCACTGATGGCCGTGGGGGACTACCGGGTGGAGCGGGGGTCCAGCGAGTCGCGCAGCGCGTCACCGAGCAGGTTGAACGCCAGGACCAGCAGGAAGACCGTCAACCCGGGGAACAGGGTGTACCAGGGGTCGCTCGCGACGTAGCCGATGCTGTTGAAGATCATGCGGCCCAGGTCGGGCGTGGGTTCGGTGACGCCGATGTTGACGAACGCCAGTGCCGCCTCGATGGCGATGAACTGCGGCACCATCAGCGAGACGGTGACCAGGATCGGCGCCCAGATGTTCGGCAGGAGCTGCCGCAGCAGGATGTGCGCGGTGCCGGCGCCGGCGGCCCGGGCCGCGTCGACGAACTCCCGCTCCCGCAGCGAGATCACCTGCCCGCGGACCAGCCGCGCGGTGTACGTCCAGCTGAACAGCCCGAAGGTGGCGACGATCAGGGCCACCCGGAAGGCCGGCGAGGGCGCCTCCCGGTCGGAGTAGAAGCGGTCCTGGAGGATCGGGATGACCGCGAGCGCGAAGATGAGGAACGGGAACGCCAGGGTCAGGTCGATCAGCCAGTTGACGGCGCTGTCCAGCCAGCCTCTTGCCCACCCGGCCAGCACACCCACCGCGACACCGATTCCGGTTGCCACCAGCGCCGAGGTGAACGCGATGAACAGGGACGTCCGCAGGCCGTAGACCAGTTGCATCAGGATGTCCCGGCCACTGCCGGGTTCGAGCCCCAGCCAATGGTCGGCGCTGATTCCGCCGGCGTACCCGATCGGCATTCCGAAATCGTTGAGCCGGTCGGCGAACTTGTCGGTCGGGTCGATTCCGGTGAGGCGTCCCAGCAGTGGCGCGCCGAGCGCGACCAGGGCGGCGACGGCGAGCGTGACGGCGCTGGCGCGGGCCGTGCGGTCGCGTTTGAGCCGCAGCCAGGCGAGCTGGCCGGGTGACCGGCCGACGAATTCTGCGGGCCGGCCGGCGGGGCCGGGGACGGCCTCGATGACGGGGCCGGGAGCGGCCGGCGGGTGCGACAGTTCGCTCATGAGCAGTCCTCCCGATGGGGACGAAAACGCCCTGCCACCCGACGGTAATGCGCTTCCGGGCACCGAAAGGAATCGGTCCGGTAACGGCCGTTCCGGTTGTCGTTCATTGACAACGATCCGGCGTACGGAATGCATCGGCGCAATAACGGAGCGATTCGGTTGTCAGCCTTTCAGGGTAGCCGTTCCGCAAATTCGGAATGCGTTGCCGCAAGGCATTCAGGCGGTTGTCAGCCGTTCGGGCATTCCCGTACGCCGATGTCACACCGAGCGGACCGTTCGGCTGGCCGGTGTAACACTTCGTGACTCTTCGCGTTCACACCGTCCACCTAGGGTTCTCGGCGGTCCGGTTCGCACGACGTGCCGGGCCGTCCACCGGCCCTCACCCGGGGCCCCGACGGAAGGACCACCCATGCCCTTCGCCCGACGTACCGCCGCTCTGGCCCTGGCCGCCGCGCTCGGCGGCCTCGCCGTGCCGGCCTCCCCGGCGGACGCCGCGCCGCGCCCCGGCCCCGAGACGCCCTCGGTGCTGCTGCTCACCGTCGACGACGGCGCCGACGTGCGCGCCACGGTGCTGACCTGCGGGCCCACCGGCGGCCTGCACCCCGACCCGATCACCGCCTGCCGGCTCGTCGCCCGCGTCGACGGCGACCTGGACGCGCTCGACGTGGACGGCGCGCCGTGCACCTCCCAGTACGCCCCGGTCGTCGCGCGTGCCGTGGGCTTCTGGCAGGACCGCCCGGTCTCCTACACCCGGACGTTCGCCAACCCCTGCCTGATGCAGCGCACCACCGCCACCCTCTTCACCTTC
>NZ_WBKS01000206.1:0-6491 GCF_008868145.1 Micromonospora sp. AMSO1212t | reverse complement strand
CACGGTCGGCGGCGGGGCGGGGGTGGCCGGGGCGGGTACGGCTCCGATCACCCGGGTCGCGGCGTAGAGCCGGGACCAGCGGACCACCGAGATCTTGACGACGTCGCCGGTCCGCGGCGCCTCCACCATCTTGCCGTTGCCGATGTACATGGCGACGTGGTGGACGCTGGTCCAGCTGCTGCCCGAGGCGAAGAACAGCAGGTCACCGGGGAGTAGGGCGTTCGGCGGGACGGTGCGGGAACGGGTGGCGAAGTACTGGTCCTTGGCGACGCGGGGCAGGCCCCGGTAGCCGGCCGCCTGGTAGGAGGCGAGCATCAGGCCGGAGCAGTCGAACCGGTCCGGGCCCTCCGCGGCCCACAGGTACGGGTCGCCGAGCTGCGCGAGGGCGTAGCGCACCGCGGCGAGCGCCCGCGGGTCCGCCACCAGGCCGTCGATGCTCTGGTCGACCACGTACGAGGTGCCGAGCCGCTGCTCGGCGGCGTCCGCCAGGCGCTCGATCTCCAGGAGCTTGGCCGCGTTCTCCTTGCGCAGCGAGACGAGCGCCGTTTCCTGCTTGCGCAGGTCGGTCTCGGCGCGGGTGAACTCGGTGGCCTTCTCGGTCGCCCGCCGCCGGGCCGACTCGTGCGCCTCCCGCGCGATCTGCTCGGCGCTCGTGGCACGGAGGAGTTCGCCGGTCACCGACGTGGTGGCGCCCTCGGCCTTGTCGCCCCGGGTGATGCGCTGGAGGTTGGCGAACTCCCGCAGACTGGCGCCGAACTCGCCCGGCGGCAGCGCCGCGTCGGCCTTGACCGCGTCGGCGGCGGCGCTCTTGGCGTTGTCCTGGGCGCGGCGGAGCGCGTCCTGGGCCTCCGTGAGCCGGGCGGCGGACTGGGTCAGCTCGGTCTGTGCGGCGTCCCGCTCGGTCTTGATCCGGAGCAGTTCCTCACCCAGCAGCGTGACCCGGGCGTCGAGCTGGTTGATCTGGGCGATCAGCGGGCCGTCGGCCGGGTTGGTCACGCCGGTGGTGCCCGGCAGGCCCGCCGTGCCGCCCGGGGCGGTGACGCCGGGCAGGCCCGGGACGGTGCCGGGCACGCCGGGAACGGTGCCGGGCACGCCGGGAACGGTGCCGGGCAGGCCGGGGACGGTGCCGGGTACGCCGGGGACGGTGCCGGGTGCGCCGCGGACGGCGCCGGACGAGCCGGGCAGTTGCAGGGGGCCGGTGACCTGGGGCCGGGAGCCGGTGTCGGGTACGACGTCGGGCAGCGGGTCGGCCCAGGCGGGTGTGGCGAGCGCCGCGGCCGCGACCGCCCCCAGAAGGGCGGACCAGAGCGCCGGGCGCAGGATCGGTGAGATCACCGGCTGCCGTCCTCGTCGCCGTCGGGCCTTGGTGCTGTGAGCCATACCGCTCCCCGTCCGGTCTGGGGTCCGTCACGCGTGCTTGGGGCGTGTCGGGACAGGACGGCCCTGGTGTGTGTTCCGCCCCACCCTGTCTTACCTCACTGTTGCGACGATGTCGATGTGCGGAGCGTGACGGCCGGTGAACCGGCGCGACCACGTCGGCGGCCGGTCCGACCCGCGACGTACGCTCGATCGGGAACCCAGGTGGAAGGACGTGGCTTTCGGATGGACGCCGGACTCAAGCGCGAACTCGAGGCGAAGGTGTACGCGGGTGAGCGGCTGACCCGCGAGGACGGCATCGCCCTCTACGCCAGCGACGACCTGACCTGGCTGGGCCGGCTGGCCCACCACAGGCGTACCGAGCTCAACGGCGACCGGGTGATGTTCAACGTCAATCGGCACCTGAACCTGACGAACGTCTGCTCGGCGTCGTGCGCGTACTGCTCGTTCCAGCGCAAGCCGGGCGAGAAGGACGCCTACACGATGCGTATCGACGAGGCGGTCCGCAAGGCCAAGGAGATGGAGGACGAGCAGCTCACCGAGCTGCACATCGTCAACGGCCTGCACCCGACGCTGCCCTGGCGCTACTACCCGAAGGTGCTGCGGGAGCTGAAGGCCGCGCTGCCGAAGATCAAGCTCAAGGCGTTCACCGCGACCGAGGTGCAGTGGTTCGAGAAGATCAGCGGGCTCACCGCCGACGCGATCCTGGACGAGCTGATGGACGCCGGTCTGGAGTCGCTGACCGGCGGCGGCGCGGAGATCTTCGACTGGGAGGTCCGGCAGCACATCGTCGACCACAACTGCCACTGGGAGGACTGGTCGCGCATCCACCGGCTGGCCCACTCGAAGGGCATGAAGACGCCCTCGACCATGCTCTACGGCCACATCGAGGAGCCCCGGCACCGGGTCGACCACGTGCTGCGGCTGCGCGAGCTGCAGGACGAGACCGGCGGCTTCCAGGTCTTCATCCCGCTGCGCTACCAGCACGACTTCGTCGACTCGGCGGACGGCAAGATCCGTAACCGGATCCAGGCCCGGACCACGATGGCCTCGCCGGCCGAGTCGCTCAAGACGTTCGCGGTCTCCCGGCTGCTGTTCGACAACGTGCCGCACGTCAAGTGCTTCTGGGTCATGCACGGCCTGTCGGTCGCGCAGCTCTCGCTGAACTTCGGCGTCGACGACCTGGACGGCTCGGTCGTGGAATACAAGATCACCCACGACGCCGACTCGTACGGCACGCCGAACACCATGCACCGCGACGACCTGCTGCACATGATCTGGGACGCCGGCTTCCGTCCGGTCGAGCGGAACACCCGCTACGAGATCGTCCGCGAGTACGACGCGCCCCCGTCGATGGCGGAGCGCCGGTCCGAGCCGCAGCAGGTCTGGGCCTGACCTGGCGATGAGCGACGAGGAACAGCAGCGCGGCTTCCCCCGGCGCGACGCCGAGGGGCGCATCCTCACCCTCGGCGACCTGCTCGGGGTGAGCCTCGCCGGCCTGGTCATCGGGGTGCTGGCGCTGCTGGTCTTCGAGTGGGCGTTCGCCGTCGTCGGCGACAGCGGCTTCGGGGGCACGAACGGCTGGCTCGCGGTGATCCTGCCGCTCTGGTTGTTCTGGGACGAGTTCCGGGCCTGGGAGTTCGGCGCCGCCCGGGTGGTGGCCGCGCTGGCCGGTCTCGGGCTCGGCGTCGTCGCCGGCCTGCTGGTGGCGGGCCTGGCCTCCGGGCTGCCCGCGCTGTTCACCGGCGCGTTGGCCGCGGCGGTGTTCACCGTGGTCTACGCCGTCATCTGGTTTCATGGCGTGCACTGGCTGGCCCGGCGTACGGGCTGAGGCACGGAGAGAGTGGGAATGCGGGAATGAGCGCGGCGGTCAAGTACACGCTGGGCCGGGTCGGGCTGTTCGTCGCCGTGCTGGCAGCCCTCTGGTTCGTCGAGATGAACATGTTCCTGCGGCTGATGGTGGCGCTGATCTCCTCCGCCGCGCTGTCGTTCTTCCTGCTGCGCAACTGGCGGGACGAGATGGCCGGGGAGATGGCGGAGGCGTCGGAGCGGCGCCGCGCCGAGAAGGACCGGCTGCGCACCGCGCTCGCCGGCGAGGACGAGCCGGACGCCGAGCGCCGCGACGGCTGAGCGGATGGACGAGGGGCCCGGCGCCGGACGTGGCGCCGGGCCCCTCGCCGTTCACCAGTTGGTCGAGCCCGGGACGACCGGCCACGGCCGGTCGGCCGGCTTGATCAGGTACGCGATGCCGCCGGAGCCGGAGGCCACTGTGCCGTTGGCCCGGTAGCGCTTGGTGCGCAGCCAGATCTGCTCGAACTGCTCCCGCTTGTAGACGTTGCGCACCGCGTCGTTGGACGAGGACGCCGGGTCGTTGACGATCACGTCGCCGCCGGCGGTGAAGCCGACGATCACGAACAGGTGCCCGGAGGTGCCGTAGTTGGCCCCGTCCAGCTCGCTGGCGAGGAACGACTGCGAGGTCACCACCGGGATGCCCGCCTTGATGAAGCGTTCCGCCTCGTCCAGCGAGTGCAGCCGGGTGACCCGTGCCTCCAGGCCGGGGAAGCTCGCCGCGTACGCGGTGTTGAACGGCCAGTTGCCGGCGCCCTCGTACTCGTAGTCGTAGGTCATCCGGGCGGCGTGGTCGACGGTCGGGTCGGGGTAGGAGGGGTCGACCCAGGAGGTGTCCTCGGCCGAGGGCTTGCGGCCCCAGTACTCGACCACCATCTCCGTCGAGGTGGGCGAGCACCACGCCTCACCGCCGCCGTCGTACTCGGGGTACTCGCCGATGTGGATGTTCTGCGAGTAGCGCGGCACGGCCAGCTCGGTGCCCCAGGCGATGCCGCCCCGGCTCGGGGTGACGGTGAACCGGTCCGGCACGTTCGACGCCATCGCGCCGAGCATCCGGACCTGCGGCGCGGCGGCCTGACCGGGCGCGCGGTAGAGGGTGAGCCGCAACTGGTACGAGCGCAGCAGCACCCCGGCGTCGGCGTCGTCGACCGAGAACGTGTCGGTCCAGATGCTCGACCACGGGTCGCCCTGGCCGTCCAGCGTGGAGCGCTTGATGTCCTGGTCGCCGGAGGCCCAGCGGCCCATGACGTACCACGGGGTCTGTGCCCCGGTGTTGTACGTGCCGTGCAGTTCGACCTGGATCCAGGTGCCGGCCGGGGTGGCGGCGTTCCACGACGCGACCATCTCGGTGGCGTCGAAGCCGATCCGCCGCTCGGGCGAGGTCCAGGTGGCGTACTCCCAGGTGCGGGTCGTGCCGGTGTGCTCGTCGGTGAACTCGGTGGTGCCCGCCGGGCGGTCGATGGTCAGCGCCGGGTGGCGGCCCGGTACGGCGCGGGTGCCCTGGTGGGAGCCGCTACGCCAGTCGGGGAAGCGGGAGAACTCCTGAAAGGTGATCTGTTCGTCGTGCGTGACGCCCGGCCGCGGGGCTTGCGCCTGGACCGGTGCGCTGGTGCCGAGGAGGGTGAGCGCGGTGAGGCCGGCGAGGGCGGCCGCGCGCATGGGTCTTCCGAACATGGCAGCTCCACAGGGAGACGGCATCGTTGCCGTTCACTGTCGCGCTTGGCGGGAAGTTTCGCCAGATGTTCAGGCATAGAAAATCATTGCCGAAGTGAGGATCAGGTCGGGATGGCTAAAGATAGAGACAGATATTGATATGACCATGTGTCTCCTGGTGGAGTGTGCGGACAACGGGATCTCCCGTACCCCCAGGAGGTTGTCCATGGCCTTCCGCGCCTCTCCGCTCCGCCGCCGGCTGGCGCTCGCCGCCGCCGCCGGCCTGACCATCGTCCTCACCGCAGCCGCCGCGCCCGCCGTGGCCCGGCCCGCGCCGGCAGGCTCCGGTGAGCCGGCCACCGTCGCCTACCGGGTGCTCGGCCCGCGTACGGCGGCCGACCGCACCGCCGTCGCCTCCACCGGCGCCGCGATCGACTACTCCGAGCACGGCGTGCTGCACGTCACGGCGACCAAGGCCGAGGCGAACGCGATCACCCGGCTCGGATTCCGGCTCGAGAAGGACGTCACGCCGGAGCCGGGACACGCCGACGGGGGCATGACCGCGAACGCGTTCCCGTCCGCCGACTCGAACTACCACGACTACGCCGAGCTGACCGCCGTGGTGAACAAGGTGGTCGCCGACCACCCGACCATCGCCCGCAAGCTGAGCATCGGCACGTCGTACCAGGGCCGGGACCTGATGGCGGTGAAGATCTCCGACAACGTCGCCACCGACGAGGCCGAGCCGGAGATCCTGTTCAACGCCCAGCAGCACGCCCGTGAGCACCTGACCGTGGAGATGGCGATCTACCTGCTCAACCTCTTCACCGACAACTACGGCAGCGACTCCCGGATCACGAACATCGTCAACTCCCGGGAGATCTGGATCGTCCCCACCGTCAACCCGGACGGCAGCGAGTACGACATCGCCACCGGCTCCTACCGCTCCTGGCGCAAGAACCGGCAGCCCAACAGCGGTTCGACCGCCGTCGGCACCGACCTGAACCGCAACTGGGGCTACCAGTGGGGCTGCTGCGGCGGCTCGTCCAGCACCAAGTCGTCGGAAACCTACCGGGGCCCGTCCGCGTTCTCCGCACCGGAGACCGCGGCGCTGCGCAACTTCGTCAACAGCCGGGTCGTCGGCGGGGTGCAGCAGATCAAGGCCAACATCGACTTCCACACGTACTCGCAGCTGGTGCTCTGGCCGTACGGCTACACGTACAGCAACACCGCCACCGGCATGACCGCCGACCAGTACAACACCTTCGCCACCATCGGCCAGCAGATGGCGGCGACGAACAACTACACCCCGGAGCAGTCGAGCGACCTCTACATCGCCGACGGCACCAGCATCGACTGGATGTGGGGCGCCCACAAGATCTGGGCGTACACCTTCGAGATGTACCCCGGCTCGGCCTCCGGCGGCGGCTTCTACCCGCCCGACGAGGTGATCCCGGCGCAGACCTCGCGCAACCGCAGCGCGGTGCTGCTGCTGGCCGAGTACGCCGACTGCCCGTACCGGGCGATCGGCAAGCAGAGCCAGTACTGCTGACCTCACCACCGGGCGGGAACCCCGGTTCCACCCCCGCCGGGGTTCCCGCCCGGTGGTGAGG
>NZ_WBKS01000205.1:0-6492 GCF_008868145.1 Micromonospora sp. AMSO1212t | reverse complement strand
TATCCGGCCTGCTGGGGGTATCCGCCCGGCCGGGAGTGCGCGGCGGGTGGCGGGTAGCCGCCGGGTGGGCCGTAGCCGGGCGGCGGGGCGGCGGCGTGACCGGCGGGTACCGGCGGGCCCTGCCCACCGCCGTCCATCCGGTCCAGTGCCTCGTCCGGGATCGAACCGGCCCGGGCCAGTTCGCGCCGGTGACGGCGGCGATTCCAGATCAGGAACGCCACGAGCGCCAGCAGCACCACGAGCGCCACCGCGATGCCGATGCCGATCACCATGACCTGCTGGTCGCTGGGGCCACCCCGGTCGCCGTACTTGGTCACGTCGAAGTTGTCGTCCTCGGCGGCGGCCGGCGGCGCCGAGGCGCTCGGCGCGGCGGCCCCGAGAAGCGGGTTCGCCGACACCGACGGCACGTCGGCGCTCAGCGCCGCCACCGGGTCGATCCGGCCGAAGCCGAACCGCGGGTCGCGGCCGGGCGGGCCGGCGTCCCGGGCGGTACGGATCATCCGGTTGATCACGTCGGACGCGGAGAGCTTCGGGTACTTCGACCGGATCAGCGCCGCGACGCCGGACACGATGGCGGCGGCGTCGGAGGTGCCGTCCCCCCAGCCGTAGCCCCGGTCCGGGCCGATGTTGTAGACCTCGTCGCCGGGCGCGGCGATCACCGCTTCCGGCCCCTGGGCCGAGCCGGACCAGAAGCCCCCGCCCCGGACCGTGCCGGTCACCGCGATCACGCCGGGGATCTTGGCGGGTGAGACGACGTCCGGGCCGACCGAGCGGACGTTGCCGGCGGCGGCGACCACGACCACGTCGCGCTCCAGCGCGTACCGGATCGCGGCCGCCTCGCTCTCGTCCACGGCTCCGGCACCGCCGTACGACAGGTTGAGTACCTTCGCCCCGCCGTCGACGGCCATCCGGATGCCGGTCGCGGAGTCGTCCTTGGTGGCCGCCGCGCCGACGGGCTTGCGGACGGGCAGGATCCGGGCGTCGGGCGCGATGCCGACCACCCCGGTGCCGTTGGCCGCGATGATCCCGGCCATGTGGGTGCCGTGGCCGTCCGGGTCGCGCCGGCCGTCGCCGGAGTCGCGGGTGCTCCCACCGGCCAGGACCTGGCCCCGCATGTCGGGGTGCCCGGCGTCGACGCCGGTGTCCAGTACGCCGACGACGACGCCCCGCCCGGTGGAGATCTGATGCGCCCGGTCGATCCGCAGCTCGTCCAGATACCACTGCTCGGCGCGGCGCGGAGCGGCGACCGCCGGCTGGGCGGCCCCCAGCAGCATCAGTCCGGCAAGCAGACCGGCCGCCACCGGCCGGAGCGCGCCGACGTGCACCTTCATCCGTCCGTCCTCATCGCAGGATGCCCGGGGACGCACCGTCACCGGTGCCCCACGGATCGTCGTCCTCAGTCAACCATGACGAGTGCTCCGCAGCGCCGCCGCCGTGCCCGGCGCCGCCGTGACCACCCATCATTCCGCCACCCATCATCCCGGCGCCGGCCATCCCGCCGCGCATGCCGCCCGCACCGCCCGGTCCCGCCGCGGACGCGGCCTTCAGCGCGCTGGCCGCGCTGGTCAGTGGCGGAACCTTGCCGTTACCGCCGCCGACCATGCCGGGCAGGCCGCCCATGGCCATGCCGCCGGCCGCACCGATCCCGCCACCGCCGATCCCGCCGGCCGAGCCCAGGCCGGCACCACCGCCGCCGAAGCCGCCGCCACCGGCGCTCAGTCCGCCCGCGCCACCGCCACCGCCCAGACCGAGCGTGCCCGGTCCACCCGCGGTGATCGTGCCGGGCCCGCCCGCGCCGGCCAGACCGCTGCCGTACTCCGGGCTGCCCGAGCCGGGCGCGCCGCCGAGCTCGGGGATCCCCCCGGTGCCCGGCGGGGTGTAGGAGCCGCCGCCGGGGATGCCGCCGCCGGGCACGCCGGTGCCCGGCGGCGTGAACGAACTGCCACCGGGCGTGCCGCCACCGGGGATGCCGGTGCTGCCCAGGGACGGCATCGGGCCGCCGCCGGGCATGCCGCCGCCGGGGGCGCCGCCACCCGGCAGGCCGCCGCCGGGCACACCCGACGGGGGAACCCGCGGGTCGCCGCGGTAGCCGTCACCCAGGTCACTGTCGGTGGGGCGGGGTACGACCAGCTTGGGGCGCTCGGCCTCGACCGCGGCCGGCAACGGCGACATCGCCTTGTTGGCCGCCTGCTGGTTGTCGCGGTACCAGTTGTCCAGGTGCGACTTGGTGTCCCACCAGCCGCCCCGCTTCTGGTCGCTGGCGTTGCCGTCGATCTTCATGGTGGCTTCGAGGTCGTCGGCCTTGTCGCGGAACGCGCCGTCGGCGTAGAGCGCCTGATTGGCCTGGTAGTCACCGCGCAGGGCGGCGAGGAAGCCGGACTGGCTCTCGCCGTCGCGGGCGTCGTCCAGCTCGGTGCCGCCGGGCAGGCTCCACTCGTTCCAGCCGAAGTTGTCCATCAGCGGGATCGGGATGCTCGCCACCGCCGTACGGATGTCACCCTCGATCCGCGTCAGCGCGCCACTGACGTTGCTGGCGTGCGTGATGAGTTCCTCGATCTCCTTGCCGATGTCGCCGAGGTGCTCGCGGTACGCGTCGCCGCCGCTGCCCTTCCAGCCGGCGAGCATCCCGGGGAGGCCGCCGGTGTGCGGGCGCTCCTGCCCGGCCGCGATCGGGCCGACGAACGAGCGACCGACGAGCGAGTCGCGCAGGTGGCCGAGCGCGGTGGAGAGGTTCTTCCAGCCCGCGCCGACCGATCCGACGGTTTCCGGGTCCGCCGAGAGCGTCACCTCACGGACGCAACGCTCCCAGGTGCCTCCTGCCATGACCGTCTCCCCCTCAGGCCGTGTACGGGTAGGTGGGCTGCTGCCCGGCGTCCGGCGGCGGGGCCGCGGACTCCAGCAGCCGCTCGATGTCCTTGCCGTTGGCCGCGTTGCGGGCCTCGGCGTCGCGGAACGCCTTGGCGATGTCCTGTGTGCCCTGCTTCAGGCCGGCCAGCTTCATGGAGATGGCCTTGAGGTGGGCTTCCATGCTGGCCGTGGACGTGGTCAGCGCCTGCCACTGCATCCGGGCGTCCTCGTACGCGCCGAACGGGGTGCCGTTGGGCACCGTCTGCGCGTTGCCGCTGTCGCCCTTCATCCGCTCCTTGATGCGTTCCATCTCCCAGCCGATGGTGTCGTCGACGTACTGCTTGAGACGCTCGACGTACTCCGCTGCGGCGTCCAGGTCCTCGACGCTGACGTGCAGATCGCCGGTGTCCGGCGGATTGATGCCCATCCTGACTGTCCTCCCCGCTGCCGGCCCCGGCCGGTCCACTACGGACGCAGCGTATCGAGGAAGGACCAGTCGGGGCACCCCCGCCCCACGTATCGCGACGGTCACCGGGAAAAGACGACGGAGCGCGGGAACCCGGTCGGGTTCCCGCGCTCCGGTGCGTGCCGGTGGCCTCAGCCCTGCGCGGCGGCGGGCAGCTTCAGGCCGTTGACCGGCGTGAGCGGCAGCAGCTTGCGGCCGGTCGGGCCGATCTGGATCTCGGTGTCCATGGACGGGCACACGCCGCAGTCGAAGCAGGGCGTCCAGCGGCAGTCGTCCTGCTCGTACTGCGACAGCGAGTCCTGCCAGTCCTGCCAGAGCCAGTCCTTGTCCAGGCCGGAGTCGAGGTGGTCCCAGGGCAGGACCTCCAGCTCCTCACGCTCGCGGGTGGTGTACCAGTCGAGGTCCACGCCGTACGCCGGCAGCACCTCGGTGGCGGCGTCCACCCACCGCTGGTACGAGAAGTGCTCGCTCCAGCCGTCGAACCGGCCGCCGTTCTCCCAGACCCTGCGGATCACCGCGCCGACCCGGCGGTCGCCCCGGGACAGCAGGCCCTCGATCAGCGACGGCTCGCCGTCGTGGTAGCGGAAGCCGATCGCCCGGCCCAGCGAGCGGTCGCTGTTGATCGCCTGCTTGAGCAGCTTGAGCCGGCCGTCGATGACCTCCGGCCGCTCCATCGAGGCCCACTGGAACGGGGTGTGCGGCTTGGGCACGAACCCGCCGATGGAGACGGTGCAGCGGATGTCCTTGGATCCGGTGGCCGCGCGGCCGGCCCGGATCACCTCGTGCGCCATGTCGGCGATCTCCAGGACGTCCTCGTCGGTCTCGGTGGGCAGGCCGCACATGAAGTAGAGCTTCACCTGCCGCCAGCCGTTGGAGTACGCGGTGACCACCGTACGGATGAGGTCTTCCTTCGACACCATCTTGTTGATCACCTTACGGATCCGCTCCGACCCGCCCTCGGGGGCGAAGGTCAGACCGGTCCGGCGCCCGTTGCGGGACAGCTCCTGGGCCAGGTCGATGTTGAACGCGTCCACGCGGGTCGACGGCAGCGACAGCGAGACGTTGGTGCCCGCGTACTGCTCGGCCAGGCCGGAGCACATGTCGCCGATCTCGGAGTGGTCGGCCGACGACAGCGACAGCAGGCCGACCTCGTGGAAGCCGGAGAACTCCAGCCCCTGCTGCACCATCTGGCCGACGGTGGTGATCGAGCGCTCCCGCACCGGGCGGGTGATCATGCCGGCCTGGCAGAACCGGCAGCCCCGGGTGCAGCCCCGGAAGATCTCCACCGCGTACCGCTCGTGCACCGTCTCGGCGAGCGGGACCAGGGGCTTCTTCGGGTACGGCCAGGCGTCCAGGTCCATCGTCGTGCGCTTGTGCACCCGGAACGGCACGTCCGGGCGGTTCGGCACGACCCGCTGGATCCGGCCGTCGGGCAGGTAGTCGACGTCGTAGAAGCGCGGCACGTAGACGCTCTCGGTGCGGGCCAGCCGCAGCAGCAGCTCGTCCCGGCCGCCCGGGGAGCCTTCCGCCTTCCACTCCCGGACGATGGCGGTGATCTCCAGCACCGCCTCCTCGCCGTCGCCGAGCACCGCGGCGTCGACGAAGTCGGCGATCGGCTCCGGGTTGAACGCGGCGTGCCCGCCGGCCACGATCACCGGGTCGGCGTCGGTGCGGTCGGCGGCGAGCAGCGGGATGCCGGCCAGGTCGATTGCGGTGAGCAGGTTGGTGTAGCCCAGCTCGGTGGAGAACGAGACGCCGAACACGTCGAAGTCACGCACCGGGCGGTGGGCGTCGACGGTGAACTGCGGCACGCCGTGGGCGCGCATCAGCTTCTCCAGGTCGGGCCAGACCGCGTACGTCCGCTCGGCCAGCACGTCGGGCAGCTCGTTGAGCACCTCGTAGAGGATCTGGACGCCCTGATTGGGCAGGCCCACCTCGTACGCGTCCGGATACATCAGCGCCCACCGGACCGTCGCGGCGTCCCAGTCCTTGACCACCGCGCCGAGTTCTCCACCCACGTACTGGATGGGCTTTGTCACCTGCGGCAGCAGCGGCTCCAGCCGGGGCCAGACCGAGTTGGCGGCGGCGGGACGCGGGGTAGTGGACGGGGCACTCATGATGCCCAAGCGTACGCGGTGTCCCCGCCCTCTCCCGCGCCCGCGCCCGGGTCCGCCGCGTTGATCAAGGAGTTTGCGGGCTGCCCCGCTCTCCCACCGGACACGAACTCCTTGATCACCAAGGTGGGGGCCGGGCACCGGGCGGAATTCGTCCTGGGTGGCGGGGCAGTACTAACCTCGCAACGGGCGCGAGAGGAGATAGCCGCGATGCCGCAGCCGCAGCCGGGGGCGGACCGGCCGGCCGACGGGGCCGAGATGCCGTCCGTCACCGAGCCGGCGACCGCCGTCGACACCGAGGACGCCACCGGCGCCTCGGCTCCGGCGTCCCCGTCCACCGGGCCGGAGGCCGCCGACGACCGGACCTCCGCCGACGTCTCGGCCGAGCAGCCGTCCGGCGACGAGGCACCCGTCTCCGCGCCCGACGTCCCGGCCACGCCAGGCCCGGCGGCCTCGGCCCCCGGCCCGCAGGCGGCACCGGCACCCGACGAGCAGTCGGAGCAGGACGAACCGGCACGGCAGGACGAACCGGCCGAGCAGGCAGGCGAGCCGGCAGACCCGGCCGACACCGCCGCGCTCGACGACGGAAGCCCGCACTCACCGGCTGGCGACGCCGACCCCCGCACCGGCGACGCCGGAACGCCGGCCGACGCGCCCACCGACAGCGAGGCCCCGACCGCCGACGCCGGAACACCTGCCGGCATCGACGCCACCCCGCCCGCACCGGTGACCCGGGCGCGGGGATCCGCGGCGGTTCCCGGTCGCACCACGCCCGTCCCCACTCCGCGTACCGGGCGCCGGCCTGATCCGACCCGCATCGATCTCGCGCCGCAGCCGGCCCAGGCCACGACCACCCCCGATCCCACCCGGGTCGAGAAAACCCCGGATCCCACCCGGATGGAGAGCACACCGGATCCGACCCGGGTCGAGGCGTCCGCGCCTCGCTGGAGCGGTTCCGCCGCCGTCCCGCCACCGCCGCCGCGCCGGCCTGCCTGGGGCGAGTCCGCCGAGCCCACGCCGGTGCCGCCGCACGCGTCGCCGGAACACGCCACACCCGTCGACCCG
>NZ_WBKS01000204.1:0-6501 GCF_008868145.1 Micromonospora sp. AMSO1212t | reverse complement strand
GGCTGGGCCGGCTGGGCGGGCTGCACGGGCCGGGCGGGCTGGGCCGGCTTGCGCAGGAAGAGGACGAGCACCGGCACCGCGTACGCGACCCAGGCGACCAGCTCCAGCACTGTCGGCGCGGCGGTGACGTTGAACATGCCGGCGAGCAGCGCGCCGTACCAGGAACCCGGGTCGAGCGTGGTGGAGATGTCGAAGGCGAGGTCGTTCAGGCCGGGCAGCACGCCCGCCTCCTGGAAGTCGTGCACGCCGTACTTGAGGATGCCGGCGGCGACCAGGATGAGCAGCGCGCCGGTCCAGGTGAAGAACCGGCTCAGGTTGATCCGCACGGCGCTGCGGTAGAGCAGGAATCCGATCACGACGGCGGTGGCGATGCCCCCGGCCAGGGCGAGCAGCGAGCCGGGCCCGGTGCCACCGGCCGCGCTCTCGGCGGCGGCGTAGAAGATCAACGCCGTCTCCAGGCCCTCGCGGATCACGGCGAGGAACGCCATCCCGGCGACGGCCAGGGAGCCGACAGCGAGCGCGTCGGTGAGCTTGCCGCGCAGCTCACCGGCGATGGTGCGGGCGGCCCGGCGCATCCAGAAGATCATCCAGGTCACGAAGACCACTGCGGCGACCGAGGTGACCGCCTCGAACAGCTCGCGCGACTCGGAGGTGCGCAGCAGCGAGGTGGAGGTGTACTGGATCAGCGAGCCGAAGCCGACGGAGAGCGCCACGGCCAGGCCGACGCCGGCCCACACCTGCGGCAGCCGGTCCCGGCGCTGCGACTTGACCAGGAAGGCGACGAGGATGCTGACCACGAGCGTCGCTTCCAGACCCTCGCGCAGGCCGATCAGGTACGTGGCGAACATCAGCACTCCGTCGTCGCTAAGTTAGGGCAGGCATACCTTGCTCCTGTTCACAGCAAACGTCAAGCTGATCCGGGTAACGTCACCCGGTTCGACATCCGACGGCCTTCCCCCGTACGCGAAAAGGGACCGGGACGGCCGCGCGGCGGCCGGCCCCGGTCCCTTCTCCGAGCGTGGAACTCAGTAGCGGTAGTGGTCCGACTTGAACGGGCCCTCCGGGGAGACGCCCAGGTAGGCGGCCTGCTCCTTGGTGAGCGTGGTCAGCTTCGCGCCGAGCGCGTCCAGGTGCAGCCGGGCGACCTTCTCGTCCAGGTGCTTGGGCAGCACGTAGACGCCGATCGGGTATTCCTCGGTCTTGGTGAACAGCTCGATCTGGGCGATCGTCTGGTTGGCGAACGAGTTCGACATCACGAAGCTCGGGTGGCCGGTGGCGTTGCCCAGGTTCAGCAGGCGGCCCTCGGAGAGCACGATGATCGCGTGGCCGTCGTCGAAGCGCCACACGTCGACCTGCGGCTTGATGTTCTCCCGCGTCACGTCGCTGCGCTTGGCCAGGCCGGCCATGTCGATCTCGTTGTCGAAGTGGCCGATGTTGCCCACGATGGCCTGGTGCTTCATCCGGGCCATGTGCTCGTTGGTGATGACGTCGAAGCAGCCGGTCGCGGTGATGAAGATGTCGGCCTGCTCCACCACGTCGTCGAGCGTGGCGACCTGGTAGCCGTCCATCGCCGCCTGCAGCGCGCAGATCGGGTCGACCTCGGTCACCACGACCCGGGCGCCCTGGCCGCGCAGCGACTCGGCGCAGCCCTTGCCCACGTCGCCGTAGCCCATGACGACAGCCATCTTGCCGCCGATCAGCACGTCGGTGGCGCGGTTGATGCCGTCGATGAGCGAGTGGCGGCAGCCGTACTTGTTGTCGAACTTGCTCTTGGTCACCGAGTCGTTGACGTTGATGGCCGGGAAGAGCAGCGTGCCGGCGCGGTGCATCTCGTAGAGCCGGTGCACGCCGGTGGTGGTCTCCTCGGTGACGCCCTTGATGTCGGCGGCGATCCGGGTCCAGCGCTGGCCGTCCTCGGCCAGCGAGCGGTGCAGCAGTTCGAGGATGACCGCATACTCCTCGGAGTCGGCGGACTCGACCGGCGGCACGACGCCGGTCTTCTCGAACTCGGCGCCCTTGTGGACGAGCAGGGTGGCGTCGCCACCGTCGTCGAGGATCATGTTCGGGCCCTGCCCGTCCGGCCAGTTGAGCACCTGCTCGGTGCACCACCAGTACTCCGGCAGCGTCTCGCCCTTCCAGGCGTAGACCGGCACGCCGGCCGGGGCCTCCGGTGTGCCCTCGGGGCCGACCACCATCGCCGCGGCGGCGTGGTCCTGGGTGGAGAAGATGTTGCAGGACGCCCAGCGGACCTGCGCGCCGAGCGCGACAAGGGTCTCGATCAGGACGGCGGTCTGAACGGTCATGTGGAGCGAACCGGTGATGCGGGCGCCGGCCAGCGGCTGGGCCTCGGCGAACTCACGCCGGATCGCCATCAGGCCGGGCATCTCGTGCTCGGCGAGCCGGATCTCCTTGCGCCCGAACTCGGCGAGCGACAGATCCGCCACCTTGTAGTCGCCCTCGGCGAGGGTGCTCGGCCGGGCCTGCGACGACGCGCCGCTGGAGGCCGCCGGGAGGGTGCTGGTCATGGAAGCTCCTGTCGAACGATGGTGGTGCGCAGCCTTCCACCTTACGCTCGCGGGCCATTCGACCCGTGCCCGGTTGGCCGACCGCGCAATCGGCCGGTCGGCGGACAGCGCACGGGGCGGTCGGTCGTGAGCGGACTTTCCACTCACGGCCCGGCCGCCCCGTGCATCCCCCCGGTTTGGTTCCCCCGCACGTCACCGGACCTTCGTCGCGACAACGCTGCGTACCCATAGGGTCACACCACGCAGCGTGACCGTCAAGCCATTTCGGGAAAGTCGGACTTGTGCGGATCAGTGCATGCCGCAAGTGGCGACGAACGCCTCGCCTGCCCCGCCCACCGTCAGCGGGCCACCGGCCGCCGTCCCGACGGCCGCCTGACCCGCGTCCAGCGTGACCGTGCCCACGCCGTCGTCCACGGTCAGCTTCCCGGTCCGGCAGAGCACCACCCGCGGCCCCGGCAGCGTCAGCCGCACCCCCGGCGACCCGGCGGTCACCTCGACCCGGTGCAGCGCGAAGTCCTCCACCGGCACCGGCCAGGTCAGCACCCCCGGTTCCACCTGCTCCGGCCGCAGCACCGGCTGGGTCAGCACCTCGAACCGGAGCACCCGCAGCAGCTCGTCCACGTCGACCCGCTTCGCGGTGAACCCGCCGCGCAGCACGTTGTCGCTGGCCGCCATGATCTCCACGCCGGTGCCGTGCAGGTAGGCGTGCAGATTCCCGGCCGGCATCCAGATGCCCTCGCCCGGCGCCAGCCGGACATGGTGCAGCAGCAGCGCCACCACCACGCCCGGGTCGGCCGGATAGCCGGCCGCCAGCGTGCGCACCAGCGCGGCGTCCGCCGGCGCCGGACCCGCGTCCGCCCCCGCCAGCACGGCCGCCACCAGCCCGGCGCGCTCCGCCCGGGGCCAGCTCAACAGCAGGCGTACAGCCTCCCGCAGCCCCGCCGGCCCGTCGCGCAACGCCGCCACGACCGGCTCCAGCGCGGGTACGCCGAACGCGGCGATCGCCTCCGCCGACTCCCCCGGATCGCGGAAGCCGCAGAGCGCGTCGAACTCCGAGAGCGCCACCAGCAGCTCCGGCTTGTGGTACGGGTCCACGTAGTTGGCCCGCACCACGTCGGCGGCGTGCCCGGCGCGGGCCTGCTCGGCGTCCGGATGCGCCTGGAGGCTCAGCGGCGCGTCGGCCGCCAGCACCT
Organism: Micromonospora sp. AMSO1212t; assembly: GCF_008868145.1. NCBI lineage: Bacteria > Bacillati > Actinomycetota > Actinomycetes > Micromonosporales > Micromonosporaceae > Micromonospora > Micromonospora sp. AMSO1212t. The sequence goes on along the minus strand of NZ_WBKS01000204.1, from coordinate 2,783 downwards.
TCAGCAGGAACGGCAGCCGCGTGCCGAACCGGCCGACCAGCCGCTCACCCAGCCAGTGGTCCGGCTCGGCCACCAGCAGTTCGGTGAGGCTGACCGGCCGGCCGTCCCGCTGCACGGTGGCCGGGGCGCCCGGATGGGCGCCCAGCCACAGCTCCGCCTCCGGCCCGTCGCTCGGCACCGGCCGCCCCTGCAACTCCGCGATCGCGGTGCGTGAGCCCCAGGCGTAGTCACGGATCCGGCCCTGCAACAACTCCATCGGTCAGCTCCCGGGCCGCCCGGCCACCTCGTCGGCCGCCTGCGTCCCACCACTGGTCACGGTCTCCGGGACGGCGGTGTCCGCCGCCTGCCCGGTGCCGGCCCGCTCGGCGGCGGGCGAGTAGATGTCCGGCTCCAGGTAGATCACCCGGGCGGTCGGCACATCGCGGCGGATCCGCGCCTCCACCGCGTTGATGTCGCGCGCCAGGTCCTGGGCCGTCTCCCAGGCCGGCACCGCGATCTTCGCCGCCACCATCAGCTCCTCCGGGCCGAGGTAGAGCGTCTTCATGTGGATGATCCGCTCCACCTCGGGACCGTCCGTCACAGCCTGCTCGATCTTGGCCAGCTCACTCTGTTCGGCGCCCTCGCCGAGCAGCAGGCTCTTGGTCTCGATCGCCAGCGTGATCGCGATGACCACGAGCAGGACGCCGATCATCGCGGTGCCCGCCGCGTCCCACATGCCGTTGCCGGTGATCAGCGTCATGCCGACGCCGAACAACGCGAAGACCAGACCGACCAGGGCGCCGAAGTCCTCCAGCAGCACCACCGGCAGCTCCGGGGCCTTGGCCCGGCGGATGAACCGGACCCAGGTCTGGTTGCCCCGGATCAGGTTGGACTCCTTGATCGCGGTACGGAAGGAGAAGCTCTCCATCACGATCGCCGCGACCAGCACCGCCACCGGCACCCACTGCCAGCTCTCGATCGGGTGCGGGTCCGACGCCTTGTGGTAGGCCTCGTAGAGCGCGAACAGGCCACCGATGCTGAACAGCACGATCGCCACGATGAACGCGTAGATGTAGCGCTCCCGGCCGTACCCGAACGGGTGCTGCGGCGTGGCCTGCCGCTTGGCCCGCCGGCCGCCGATCAGCAGCAGCCCTTGGTTACCCGAGTCGGCCACCGAGTGGATCGACTCGGCAAGCATCGACGACGAGCCGGTGAGGGCGAACGCGATGAACTTGGTGACGGCGATGCCGAGGTTCGCCGCCAGGGCGGCGACGATCGCCTTGGTGCCCCCGTTTGCGCTCATTCCCCGCCTCGCTCGATGCCCCGTGTGGTCACTGGTTCGCCAGCTCCTTCATCTCCGTGATGGCCGGTACCGCCATCGGGTCCAGCCCATGTGCCAGGGCCAGGTAGATCGAGGCGAAGTCGGGGACCGCGACCAGCGACGCGAGCCGTTCCAGCGCGGAGCCGCCCTCGGCGGTCACCACGTCGCAGCGCACCCCGCGCCGCTCGGCGAGCGTCTGCACCGCGTCCGCGCGGCGCTCCTCCACCGCCAGCGGCTCGTCGGTGTCGTCGTCGGCGTTGAGCCCGCCGTCACGCAGCAGCACCAGCCGCAGCCGGGTGCCGTCGGACTCGTCGTCGCCCGGGTCGGCGAAGATGTCCCGCTGGCCCTCGGCCAGGCCACCGAACACCCCGTCGAGCAGGCCGACGCGGCCCCGGCCCGCCTCGCCCAGCGCACCGGCGACCACCGGGTAGCGCGCGTTCGCGGACAGCGTGTCGCCGAACCGCCGGGCGGCCACGGTGGCCAGCGGGGACGAACCCCACACGATCGGGATCGAACCGGACAGGCCCAGCGCCAGCGACTTCGCCGGGTTGACGAAGGACTCGGCGGTCGGCCGGCATCGATCGGCGTCGGCGTCCAGCCGGGCCGCCGTCTCGGCCAGATCCGCCTCGTTGACCTTCACGAGCCCGAGGGTACGGGCGGCCAGCAGAACCGGCACGGTGAGCGCCCAGAGGCTGGCCCGGGCCGGCGCACGCCGGGGCACCGGGATGAACGGCGCACGCGCACGCTCCGCCACCGACTGGAGCTGCGAGTCGGGCGCGCCGACCGCGACGAGCCGGGCGCCGCGCCGGTGCGCCGCCTCGGCCGCACCCAGCGCCTCCGGGCTGCGACCGGACGCGCTCACCGCGATGACGACGTCCGCCGCGCCCACCCAGCCCGGCACGCCGGCGCTGCGGTGCGGGATGACCGGCACCGGGCAGCGCGGCCCGGCGACGGTGGCCAGCACGTCACCGGTACGTCCGGCGGTGCCGATGCCGGCGATGACCACCGCGCGGGGCCGTCCGTCGTCGGCGAGCACCGACAGGTTCGCCTCGGCGGCCAGCGCCGCCGACTCGCGCACCTGGGCGCCGGCGGACGCGGTGTGCCGGAGCATGCCGCCCGGATCCCGCTCGGAGAGCTGCGCCGCGTCGTCGAGCAGGGCCTCGTCGGCGTGCCGGTGGCCGCTGACCCCGGCCGTACCCTCCATCACCGCGACGACCCGCCCCGCGCCTCGTCGGCGGCGGGTCCACCGCGCGCCTCGTCCAGCAGGAGCACCGGGACGTCGTCCCGGACCTCGAAGATGCGACCGCACTCGGTGCAGGTGAGCGTCTGCGCCTGCGCGTCGTAGTCGAGCGGGGCGTGGTGCGTGTCCGGGCAGGCGAGGATGTCGAGCAACTGCGGGTCCAGGGCCACGGCGCGGCTCCTTCCACGTATGCGGTCTCACCGGTCGGCGGTGCCGGTCGGCGCACGCGATCTTATCGGCCGA
>NZ_WBKS01000203.1:0-6523 GCF_008868145.1 Micromonospora sp. AMSO1212t | reverse complement strand
ACGGGCGGCGCGGTCGACTGCGTGCTGGGCGGCGACCAGGGAGCGCAGCGGCAGCCGGGCGTCCCGGCTCTCCCGGCGCTGGACGAAGTAGTGCACCGCGGCCCGGACCCGGGCGCGGTCGGCGGCGCTGGACCGGGCGGTCGCGAGGATCATCTCGCGCAGCCGCGCGGCAAGTTCCTCGGCCAGCTCAAGATCGGGACCGTGCAGCGCGGCGCGGAGCGCGGCCAGTCGACTGTCGACCTTGCGGATGAGCACGTCGGTTCCGGAGCCCAGACCTCGGTCCTCGACGGTCATCCACGCCTCCACCCCACGCTGCATCGCGAGTGAAGTTACTTTATGTTGCAGCTCCCAAGCAAGCAGTTAAGTAAGACTTAACGGAATAATCGCCCATTCCATTCTTGGCCTGCCGCGGGCAGGACGGAACGGTCCGGCGGCAGGCCGGATGTCACACCGGCGCGGCAGGATGGGAGCGTGGCGGATGAGGTGACCCCCTCAGGCGGGTCAGGCAGGTCAGACGGGTCAGGCAGGTCAGGCGGGTCAGACCGTGTGCTGGCGGAGTTCGGCGCGGCGACCCGGGAGTGGTTCACCGCGGCGTTCGCCGCGCCCACCCCGGCCCAGGAGGGCGCCTGGCGCTCGGTGGCCGCCGCCCGCAACGCCCTCGTCGTCGCGCCGACCGGCTCCGGCAAGACGCTCGCGGCGTTCCTCTGGTCGCTCGACCGGCTCGCCAAGGAGCCGCCGCCGGCCGATCCCCGGCGCCGCTGCCGGGTGCTCTATGTCAGCCCGCTCAAGGCGCTCGCGGTCGACGTGGAACGCAACCTGCGCGCCCCGCTCACCGGCATCCGCCAGGCCGCCGCCCGGCTCGGCCTGGTGCCGCCGGACGTCACCGTCGGCATGCGCACGGGCGACACCCCGGCCGACGAGCGCCGTGCCTTCGCCCGCACTCCGCCGGACATCCTCATCACCACGCCCGAGTCGCTGTTCCTGCTGCTCACCTCCGCCGCCCGCGACTCGCTGCGCGGCGTCGACACGGTCATCGTGGACGAGGTGCACGCGGTGGCCGGCACCAAGCGCGGCGCCCACCTGGCGCTGTCGCTGGAACGGCTCGACGCGCTGCTGGAGCGCCCCGCCCAACGGATCGGGTTGTCCGCGACCGTCCGGCCGATCGACGTGTGCGCCCGATTCCTCGGCGGCGCCCGCCCGGTCGACGTGGTGCAGCCGCCGGCGAACAAGACCATCGAGGTCAGCGTCCAGGTCCCGGTGGAGGACATGACCCGCCTCGACGAGCAGGAGCCGCCGGAGGACGACCTGGGCGGCCTCGCTCCCCGGCGCCCGTCGATCTGGCCGGCGGTCGAGGAGCGCGTGTTCGCGCTGATCCGCGCGCACCGGTCCACGATCGTGTTCACCAACTCCCGGCGCAGCGCCGAACGGCTCTGCGCCCGCCTCAACGAGCTGGCCGCCGAGGAGATCGAGGCGGCGTCCGCCCCGGAGGGCAGCCGCGTGGCCCGGGGCGGGGAGCCGGTGCGCGTATCTGATCTGCTGCCCGGCGCCGACGGCCCGCCGGCCGGCGACGCGGCCGGGCCGGTGCGCGCGCCGCGGCAGCCGGCGGAGGTGATGGCGCAGTCCGGCGCGGCGGCCGGGGCGCCGGCGGTGATCGCGCGGGCGCACCACGGCAGCGTCTCCCGGGAGGAGCGCAAGCAGATCGAGGAGGCGCTCAAGTCCGGCCGGCTGCCCGCCGTGGTCGCCACGTCCAGCCTGGAGCTGGGCATCGACATGGGCGCTGTCGACCTGGTGGTGCAGATCGAGGCGCCGCCGAGCGTGGCGGCCGGGCTGCAACGGGTCGGACGGGCCGGGCACCAGGTCGGCGCGGTCTCGCGCGGCGTCGTCTTCCCCAAGCACCGGGGCGACCTGCTCTCCTGCACCGTGGTGGCCGAGCGGATGGGCGCCGGGGCGATCGAGGAGCTGCACTACCCGCGCAACCCGCTCGACGTGCTGGCCCAGCAGATCGTCGCGATGGTGGCGCTGGAGCCGTGGCGGCTCGGCGACCTGGCCGTGCTGGTCCGGCGGGCGGCGCCGTTCGCGGAGCTGCCCGACTCGGCGCTGCACGCGGTGCTCGACATGCTCTCCGGGCGCTACCCGTCCACCGCGTTCGCCGAGTTGCGTCCCCGGCTGGTCTGGGACCGCGCCACCGACGTGCTGACCGGCCGGCCCGGCGCGCAGCGGCTCGCCGTGACCAGCGGCGGCACCATTCCCGACCGGGGCCTGTTCGGCGTCTTCCTGGCCGGTGCCGAGCGGGCGGCGCGGGTCGGTGAGCTGGACGAGGAGATGGTCTACGAGTCCCGGGTGGGTGACGTGTTCCTGCTCGGCTCGTCGTCCTGGCGGATCGAGGAGATCACCCCCGACCGGGTGCTCGTCTCCCCCGCGCCCGGCCAGGCGGCCCGGATGCCGTTCTGGAAGGGCGACCAGCTCGGCCGCCCGGTCGAGCTGGGGCGGGCGATCGGCGCCCGGGTCCGGGCGCTGCTGCGGCAGTCCGACGCCGACGCGGTCGCGGCACTGCGCGCGGGCGGGCTGGACGACTGGGCCGCCGGGAACCTGATGAACTACCTGCGCGAGCAGAAGGCGGCCACCCGGTCGCTGCCGGACGACCGGACGGTGGTGGTCGAACGGTTCCGCGACGAGCTGGGCGACTGGCGGCTCGCCGTGCACTCCGTGCTCGGCGCCCGGGTCAACGGGCCGTGGGCGCTGGCGATCGGCCGCCGGCTGGCCGAGCGGTACGGCGTGGACGCCCAGGTCATGCCCTCCGACGACGGCATCGTGGTGCGCCTGCCGGACACCGCCGACACGCCACCCGGCGCCGACGTGGTCGTCTTCGAGCCGGACGAGATCGCCCAGCTCGTCGAGGAGTCGGTGGGCACGTCGGCGCTGTTCGCGTCCCGGTTCCGCGAGTGTGCGGCCCGGTCGCTGCTGCTGCCCCGGCGTGACCCCCGGCGGCGGCAGCCGCTGTGGCAGCAACGCCAGCGCGCCGCGCAGCTGCTCGACGTGGCCCGCGAGTACGCCGACTTCCCGGTCACGTTGGAGGCCGCCCGCGAGTGCCTCCAGGACGTCTTCGACCAGCCCGCCCTCGGCGGGCTGATGCGCGACCTGGCCGCCCGCAAGGTACGCCTGGTGGAGGTGGAGTCCGAGCGTCCGTCGCCGTTCGCGAGGTCGCTGCTGTTCGGGTACGTCGGCGCGTTCCTCTACGAGGGCGACGCCCCCCTGGCCGAGCGGCGGGCCGCCGCGCTGGCGCTCAACTCCGGGTTGCTCGGCGAGTTGCTCGGCCGGGTCGACCTGCGGGAGCTGCTCGACCCGGAGGTGCTCGCCGAGACGGCACGGCAACTGCGCTGGCTCACCGAGCAGCGGCGGCCCCGCGACCCGGAGGACGTGGTCGAGCTGCTGCGCGTGGTCGGTGACCTGAGCAGCGCCGAGCTGGCCGAGCGGGGCGTACCGGAATCCTGGGCCGAGGAGCTGGCGGCGGCCCGGCGGGTGCTGCGGGTCCGCATCGCCGGCGAGGACCGCTGGGTGGTCGTCGAGGACGCCGCCCGGCTGCGCGACGCGCTCGGGGTGGCGCTGCCCGTCGGAGTCGCCGAGGCGTACCTCGCGCCGGTGGCCGATCCGCTCACCGACCTGGTCGCCCGGTACGCCCGCACGCACGGCCCGTTCGCGGCGGCCACCTGCGCGGCCCGGTTCGGGCTCGGCGTGTTCGTGGTGGAGCAGGCCCTGCGGCGGCTCGCCGCGAACGGCCGGGTGGTCTCCGGCGAGTTCGCGCCGGACACGGTGGGCACCCAGTGGTGCGACGCGGAGGTGCTGCGCCTGCTGCGCCGCCGCTCCCTGGCGGCCCTGCGCCGGGAGATCGAGCCGGTGCCGCCGCGCGCGCTCGCCGCGTTCCTGCCCCGCTGGCAGCAGGTCGGCTCGTCGGCCCGGGGCGTCGAGGCGGTCGCCGCCGCCGTCGAGCAGTTGCAGGGCGTGAGCGTGCCGGCGTCCGCGCTGGAACGCCTGGTGCTGCCCGCCCGGGTCGCCGACTACTCCCCCGCCCAGCTCGACGAGCTGTGCGCCGGCGGCGAGGTGGTGTGGGCCGGCGCGGGCGCGATCTCCGGCGGCGACGGGTGGGTGACGCTCGCGTACGCCGACGTCGCGCCGCTGCTGCTCCCACCGCCGGACGAGGCGCTGACGCTGACGCCGCTGCACGAGTCGGTGCTCGACGCGCTCGCCGACGGGCAGGCGCTGTTCTTCCGCTCGCTGTCCGACCGGGTCGGCGCCACCGACGACGCCGCCCTGTCCGGCGCGGTGTGGGATCTGGTCTGGGCCGGTCACCTCACCAACGACACGCTCGCCCCGCTGCGAGCCGCGCTCGGCGCGGGCGGGGCGCACCGGTCCCGGCCGTCGGCGCCGCGCACCCGCTACCGCCGTCCCGGCCGGGTGGCGCTGCCCAGCCGGGGCGGTCCGCCCACCATGGCCGGTCGCTGGTCCCGGCTGCCCGAACGCGACAGCGACCCGACCCGCCGGGCCGCCGCCCTGGCCGACCTGCTGCTGGAACGGCACGGCGTGGTGACCCGGGGCGCGGTCGTCGCCGAGCAGGTCACCGGCGGCTTCGCCGGGGTCTACCCGGTGCTGTCCGCGATGGAGGAACGCGGGGCGGCCCGGCGCGGCTACTTCGTCGAAGGGCTCGGCGCGGCGCAGTTCGCGGTGCCCGGCGCGGTGGACCGCATCCGGGCGCTCGCCGACGACACCCAGGGCCGGGGCGGGCCGACTGTCGTGCTCGCGGCCACCGATCCGGCGAACCCGTACGGCGCGGCGCTGCCCTGGCCGGAACGCGTGGTCGACTCCGGCGACGGCGCGGCACCGGCCACCGGCCACCGGGCCGGGCGCAAGGCGGGCGCGCTGGTCGTGCTCGTCGGCGGCGACCTGGTGCTCTACGTCGAGCGGGGCGGCCGGACGATCCTGTCGTTCACCGACGACACCGACACGCTCGGGGCGGCCGGCAAGGCGCTCGCCGACGCGGTGCACTCCGGTGCGCTCGGCGCGATCTCGGTGGAACGCGCCGACGGCGAGGCCGTGAACGCGTCCCCGTTGCGCGACGCGCTGACCGCCGCCGGTTTCCGCGCCACCCCGCGCGGCCTGCGCCTGCGCGGCTGACCACCCGGAGTACCGGTTAGGGTGTGCCGGACGCGAGCGGGGAGGAGAGCAGGTGGCCTCGATCCGGGTACGCCAGGCGCGCGACGAGGACCGCGCCGCGCTGACGGCGTTGCACGAGCGGGAGTGGGGCGGGCCGATTGTGGTGGTCCACGACACCCGCTACGACCTGCGTGACCTGCCCGCGCTGGTGGCGGTCGACGACGGCGGCGCGTTCGCCGGTGCGCTGGTGTACCGGGTCGACGGCGACGGGCTGGAAGTGGTGAGCCTGGCCGCGTCGGCACCGGGCAACGGGGCGGGCAGTGCCCTGCTGGCCGCCGCCGAGGAGGTGGCCGTCGCTGCCGGGGCCGACCGGATCTGGCTGGTCACCACCAACGACAACCTGGGCGCGCTGCGCTTCTACCAGCGTCGAGGGCTGCGGATCGTCGCGGTGGACGTGGGCGCGGTGGACCGGGCCCGGGCGGTCAAGCCGACGATTCCGCACGCCGGCACGGACGGGATCCCGCTGCACGACGAACTGCGCCTGGCGCGGCACCTGACCCCGGCGGACCCGCGGTGAACGGCGACCTCCGATGTGTCTCGCTGACCACCGACTACGGGCTCTCCGACGGGTTCGTGGCGGCGTGCCACGGTGTGCTGGCCCGGCTCGCCCCGGCCGTCCGGGTGATCGACGTGACGCACCTGGTCCCACCGGCCGACGTACGCCGGGGCGCGGCGGTGCTCGCGCAGACAGTGCCGTACCTGCCGTGGGGTGTGCACGTGGCGGTGGTCGACCCGGGTGTCGGCACCTCGCGGCGCGGGATCGCGCTCGCCGCGCCCGGCGGGCTGCTCGTGGGGCCGGACAACGGGCTGCTGCTCCCGGCCGCGGAGGCGCTCGGCGGGGTGACCGCCGCGGCGGAGCTGACCAACACGGACTGGCTCGGCCCGGTCGTGTCCCGCACGTTCCACGGGCGGGACGTGTTCGCGCCGGTGGCCGCCCGGCTGGCACTGGGCGCACCGCTGGCCGAGGCCGGACCGGCCGTGGACCCGGGCGCGCTGGTCCGGCTGCCGGAACCGGTGGTACGCGCCGAGCCCGGCGGCCTCAGCGCCGAGGTGCTGACCGTCGACCACTTCGGCAACGTTCAGCTCGCCGCACCGGGCGCGCTGCTCGACGGCCTGCCGTCCCGGGTGCTGGTGAACGGCCACGAGGCGGTGCACGGCCGCACGTTCGGCGACGCCGACCCCGGCGCCCTGGTGGTCTACGTCGACTCCGCCGGCCTGGTGGCCGTAGCGGTCAACACCGGCCGAGCCGCCGACACCCTCCAAACGACCCCAGGCGACGTCGTAACAATCGCCCACCCGTGACCCCGCCCTTCCC
>NZ_WBKS01000202.1:0-6547 GCF_008868145.1 Micromonospora sp. AMSO1212t | reverse complement strand
TTATGGGGTGCGGAGGATGCCCAGGCGTTGGGTGGCTCTCGTCAGGGCCACGTAGAGGTCGCTGTTGCCCCTCGGGGACTCGGACACCATCCGGGCCGGATCGACCACCAGCACCGAGTCGAACTCCAGGCCCTTGGCCTGCTCGGTGGTCAGCACCACCACCCGGTTCGCCAGCTCCGGCTGCTCACCCACAGTCGCCTCCGGCAGCGCCGCCACCACCGCGCCGCCCAGCTCGGTCACCCGGCCGGTGGGCACCAGCACGCCGAGCCGCCCGTCGCCGAGCGACGCGGCCTCCCGGGCGGTCGCATCGACCAGCTCCGTCACCAGCCGGTCCGCCGGTACGGTCCGGTCCCAGGGCGGTACGCCGGTGGCGCGTACCGAGCGGGGTGGCCGCAGCGCCGGGTCGATCTCGGCGAGCACGTCGGCGGCGACCGCCATGATCTCGGCCGGGGTGCGGTAGCTGACGGTCAGCTCCTCCAGCCGCCACCGGTCCGCCACGTACGGCGCGAGCGCCTCGCCCCAGGACGGTGTGCCCGCGAGCGCGCCGGTCTGCGCCACGTCCCCGACGATGGTCATCGACCGGCTCGGGCAGCGGCGCATCAGCAGCCGCCACGCCATGGGGGAAAGCTCCTGCGCCTCGTCCACGATCACATGCCCGAACGCCCACGTGCGGTCGGCGGCGGCGCGCTGGGCGGTGGTGAGCCGGTCGTACTCCTCCTGCCGCTCGGAGAGCCGGTCGGCGTCGATCAGGTCGGTGACGCCGAGGATCTCACCGCCGTCGGCCTCGTCCTCGACGTCGATGGAGCGGGAGCCGCGCCAGATCTCCAGCACGCCCTCGGCGTACTCGCGCTCCAGCGCGCGGATCCGCTCCCGGCGGGCCACGGCGGCGCGCTCGTCCTCGCCGAGCAGTTCGGCGGCCTCGTCCAGCAGCGGTACGTCGGCGGGTGTCCAGCCGCCGGGCTCGCGGTGCAGCGCGGCCCGCTCGGCATCGGTGAGCATCGGCGCGGCGGTGGCGATCCGCTCCGGCGAGGCGTACAGGTCGGCGAGCAGGCGTTGCGGGGTGAGCACCGGCCACAGCTCGTCCAGCGCGGCCCGGATCTCCGGCTCCTCGCGCAGCTCGCGGCGGATCTCGGCGCGGTCGGCCTCGGACAGCAGGTTCTCCCCGCCCAGCGGGTCGGCGCCGATCCGCTCGGCCACCTGGTCGGCGAGCGCGTGCACGATCTCCACGTCGAACAGGCCGCGGGCCAGGTTGTGCGGGCGGCCGGTGCGGCGTACCCGGTCGCGGGCCTGCCGCACGGTCTCCGGGTCGAGCGTCAGCACCTCCCGTTGCGGCAGCTCGATGGTGACCGGCTCGTCCGGCACCCACTGCCGGTCGCGGACCGCCGCGGCGAGCACGTCGGCCAGCACCGCGCGGCCCTTGAGCGCGGCGGTGGTGGCCGGCTCGGCGCGGCGGGCGTACACGCCGGGGAAGAGGTCGGCCTGGGTACGCAGCAGCACGCCGGTCTCGGCCAGCGTGGGCAGCACCTGGGAGATGTAGCGCAGGAAGGTGGCGTTCGGGCCGACCAGCAGCACGCCGCGGGTGGAGAGCTGCTGGCGGTGCGTGTAGAGCAGGTACGCGGCCCGGTGCAGCGCCACGGCCGTCTTGCCGGTGCCGGGGCCGCCCTGCACCACCATCACGCCGGGCAGGTCGGCGCGGATGATGCGGTCCTGCTCGGCCTGGATGGTCTCGACGATGTCGCGCATCCGGCCGGTGCGCCCGGCGTTGAGCGCGGCGAGCAGCGACGCCTCGCCGGTCAGCTCCTCGTGCGCGGTGGGGGAGGCGGCGCTGATGTCCAGCATCTCGTCGTTGAGCCCGGTCACCTTCCGGTCGCGGGTACGCAGGTGGCGACGGCGGCGTACGCCCTGCGGGTTGGCGGCGGTGGCCAGGTAGAACGGGCGGGCGGCAGGGGCGCGCCAGTCCATCAGCAGCGGGTCGTAGTCGCCGCTGGAGTCGAAGATCCCGATCCGGCCGATGTAGCGGACGGCGCCGTCGTCGCCGTCGAGGCGGCCGAAGCACAGGCCGCTCTCGACGGCGGAGAACTGCTCGACCTGGTCGGCGTACATCGCCACCGTCGAGTCGCGCTGCGACCGGGCCTGCTGCGTGCCGCCGGTGTGGCGCAACTCCTCGTCGAGCCGCCGGGCGGCCTGTTCCCGCATGCCGTCCAGCCGGTCGTACAGCATCGAGACGTATTCCTGTTCCCGGCCGATCTCGTCGTCCTGGCGCAGGTCAGCCGACACGTCGGAGTGCGTTGACAATCCGGCTCCTCATTGACTAAAATTGCCGCAGGAATGGCATTCAGAAGCCATTCCTTTTTTGTGCCTGAACTGAGAAAGATAGCGCGTCGGCCGCCACCCGACCAAGCCCGGACACGACTCGGGGCCCGGTCGGCGTCAGCCGACCGAGCCCCGGGCGCGGCATGTCTCAGCCCTTGGCCGCCTCGTAGAGCCGCTCCGGCGTGACCAGACCGGCGATCACCCGGCCGTCGTCGGTCAGCAGCACGCTGAACAGCTTGCCGCTGAGCAGCCGGCCGCTGCCCCAGTCGCCGCTGACCTTCGGCAGGTCACCGAGCACCTGCGCGAGCATCTGGGCGTCCGGCGCGTCCGCGCCGGGCTTCGCGCCGTCGCCGGTCGCCGCGTCGCCGATCTTGGCGACCACCACCGTGGTCCAGCCGGTGCCGACGGTACGCACATCCGGCTTCTCGGCGTCCTTCCGGTCGAACCGCTTGCCCGCCGGTCCGGGCCGCTCGCCCTCGGTCGCCTCGGTGACCTTCACACCGGGCGGCGGGTTGAACCGGAACTGGTCGGCCTCCGGCGTGCGGAAGTCGACCTGGGTGAACGCCACCTGGAAGGCCGGCTCGTCCTGGCCGTCGGCGAGCACCTGCAGACGCAGCGGCACGTGCTCCTCGGCGTCGAGCGCGATCCGCACCTGGTGGACCAGGGACGCCTTGTCGCGCGGGGTGAGCACCAGCTCGTACGCGCTGCGCCCGGCCACCGTCGCGGTGCGGCCGACGGTGACCGCCGTGGTCGGGTCGATCGCCTCCAGCGCCCGGTCCGCGGCGTCGGCCGGAGTGGCCGGCACGGCGGCCCGGTCCGGGGCGTCGGCCGGCAACGTCCGGTGCGTGGCGGTGTTCTCCCGGCTGTTCCAGGTCCAGACGTCCCGCCCGTTGCGCAGGATGTCCTGCTCGCCGAGCGTGTCGACCAGCGCGAGCCGCTGCCGGTCCTCGCCGCCGTACCAGACGCGCAGCGTGTGCGTACCGGACACCAGCCCGGCCAGGTCGTTGCCGGCGGCCCGGCCGGCGAGCGCGGCGATCGGCGGCAGGCCGAGGTCGGCGCGCTGCACGACGGTGCCGGAGAGCCCGTCCAGGCGGGACGTGCGCAGGTCTTCGAGGAGCTGGGCGGCGCTGCGCGGCGGCAGCGCCGGGTCGGCGCCGGCGGCGAACGTGCCGACGGCGGCGCCACCGCCGATCACGGCGACCCCCGCGGTCACCGGGACCAGCCAGCGCAGCACGGCGCGGTTCTTCATCACGGACATAGTGTGCACCTCCTGCGCACCATGCTGCGCGATCGTCGCTGTGACCACGCTGAGGAGATCCCCTACGGGTGACCCCATGGTGGCACCCTGGACCGGTGCGGTTGCTGGTGGTGGAGGACGAGACGCGGCTCGCGGCGGCGCTGCGGCGGGGCCTGTCGGCGGAGGGTTTCGTGGTCGACGTGGCGGCCACCGGCCCGGAGGGGCTGGACGCGGCCCGGCACGGCGAGTACGACGCGATGATCCTCGACGTGATGCTGCCGGGCCTCTCCGGCTACGAGGTGGTCCGCCGGCTGCGCGCCGAGCAGCGCTGGCTGCCGGTGCTGATGCTGTCGGCCAAGGACGGCGAGTACGACCAGGCCGACGGGCTGGACTGCGGCGCGGACGACTACCTGACCAAGCCCTTCTCGTACGTGGTGCTGCTGGCCCGGCTGCGGGCGCTGCTGCGCCGCGGCGCGCCCCGGCGGCCGACCGTGCTCACCGTGGGGGACCTGCGCCTGGATCCGGCCCGCCGCCGGGTCACCCGGGCCGACGCCGAGGTGGTGCTGACCAGCCGCGAGTACGCGTTGCTGGACTACCTGATGCGCCGCCCCGGCGAGGTGGTGTCCAAGACCGAGCTGCTGGACCACGTCTGGGACGCGTCGGTCGACACCGCCCCGAACGCGGTGGAGGTCTACGTCGGCTACCTGCGCCGCAAGATCGGCCGGGAGCGGCTGGAGACGGTGCGCGGCGCGGGTTACCGGCTGGCCACATGAGCCGGTGGGTACGCGGCCCGCTGCCGCGGCTGGGCCTGCGGGCCCGGCTGCTCGCGCTGGGCGTGTTGGGACTCGTGGTCGGCTTCGCGTTCGGCGGGGCGCTGCTGCTCGGCGCGCTGGGCTGGACGCTGCAGCGCTCGGTCGACGAGGAGGCGCTGCGCACCGCGGACGCGGTGGCGCTGCTCACGGCTGAGGACGCGCTGCCGGACCCGCTGCCGGTGGCCGGTGGGCAGTTGCGGGTGCAGGTGGTCGACGCGCAGGGCCGGATCCGGGCGGCGTCGATCGACGCGGACCGCCTGGTGCCGATGCTCGGGCCGGACGAGCTGCGTCCCGGGCAGCGGCAGCGGCTGGTGGTGGACGGTCGGCGCGCCGGCATGCCCGGCCCGGTCCGGGTGGTCACGGTGCCGGCCGGCACGGCGCAGGAGCCGCGTACGGTGCTGGTCGCCAAGTCGCTCACCGACGTGCGGCACAGCCTGCACGTGGTCCGCAACCTGCTGCTCGTGGGTTTCCCGCTGCTGGTGGCCGGGCTCGGTGTGGTGGCCTGGCGGGTGGTGGGCGCGACGTTGCGCCCGGTCGAGCAGTTGCGCAGCGGCGCGGCCGAGATCACCGGTCGGGCCGGGGCGGAGCGGCTCCCCGTACCGGCCGGGCAGGACGAGATCCACCGGCTCGCGGTCACGCTCAACGACATGCTGGACCGGCTGGCCGCGTCCCGGGCCCGGCAGCGGGCGTTCGTCGCCGACGCCGCGCACGAGCTGCGCAGCCCGCTGACGAACATGCGTACCGAGCTGGAGGTGGCCCGGCGTCTCGGCGACGACACCGACTGGCCGGCGGTCGCCGACGACCTGCTCGCCGACACCGAGCGGCTGAGCCGTCTGGTGGACGACCTGCTGCTGCTGGCCCGCCTCGACGAGCAGGACGCCCGGCCGTCCCCGGTCGGCCCGGTGGAGCTGGGGGATCTGCTGCGTGCGGTGGCCGCCCGCTACCCGTCGCCGCCGGTGCGGCTGACGCCGCCGGACGCGCCACGGTGGGTGGAGGGGGACGCGGGGGAGCTGCGCCGGGTGCTGGTGAACCTGGTGGACAACGCGCTGCGGCACGCGTACACCGATGTGGTTCTGGCCGTGAGCGGGCCGGATGGTGCGTACCACCTGATCACGGTGACCGACGACGGGCCGGGCATCCCGGCGGCGGACCGGGAGCGGGTGTTCGCGCGGTTCACCCGGCTCGACGACGCGCGGGCGCGCGACGCGGGCGGCGCGGGCCTGGGCCTGGCGATCGTGCGCGAGCTGGTGCGCCGGGCCGGCGGCACGGTGGAGCTGGCCGACGCGACGCCCGGTGCCGCCGCGCCGGGGCTGCGGGCGACGGTACGGCTGCCCGCGCTGGCCGAGCCGGACGCGGAGTGAGCGGTCAGCGGCGTTTCGTGCAGACCGGGCCGGTGCGGGCGACGGTGTCGGTGGACCAGACGAGCGCGACCGTGAAGCAGTAGTCGGTGGTGCGGTCGAGCCCGTAGGCGATGTAGTCGGCCGAGCCGGCGGGAAGCGTGGCGAAGGTTCCCTGCGGCTGCCCGGACCGGCCCCCGGCGACCACCACGGGCCCTTCCGCGCCGGCCGGGTACGTCCAGCTCAGCACGATGCTGTCGCGCCGGTCGGTGAGCGTGAACCTCCCGGGTGGCGTGCCCGGGGCGGCGGCCGCCGCTGTGGTCGGCGCGGGAGCGGCCGAGGTGGGCGGCGGCGCGCTGGTGGCCGGCGGCGGGGTGTCGCGGCCGTCGTCCACCCGGGACACCCCGGCGATCACCGCGATGGTGCCGAGCAGCAGCGCCACCACGACGCCGAGCACCACGAGCGGCAGCCAGGGCAGCGTGCGCCGCTCCGCGGCCGGCGGCCGGGGCACGTGCACCGGCAGGTAGCGCGACGGCGGCTCGGGCGCGGGCGGCGGCACCCGGCGTACGCCGTCGGGTTCGTCGTCGGCGAGCCCGACCACCGTGGGCGGCAACGGGTCGACGCCGGGGCGCCACGGCTGCTCGGCGGGTTCGTCGGGCGGCCACGGGTAGTCGTCGAACGCGTCGCCGTCGGCCTCCGGCGCGGTACGCGGTGTCGGCACGTGCGCGGTCTCGGCAGCCCGGCCGGGCGGGTGGTAGAGCGGCGTCTCGACCGGCTCGTCGAGCGCGGGCGGGCTGTAGGGCGGCAGGTCGTGCGGCCCTTCGGTGGCCGGGGGAACCCGGGCGGCG
>NZ_WBKS01000201.1:0-6737 GCF_008868145.1 Micromonospora sp. AMSO1212t | reverse complement strand
TCGATCATGAGGTTGGCGGCGCGACACGCCGGGCGCCGGTGCCGTCAACTTCATGATCGACGGGGAGGTGGCAGGGTTGGGGGTGTGTACCGGGAGTGGGCAGTGGCGGGGATTCCCGGCGGGGTGCTGTGGAGCAGCGTCTCCGGCGGGGGCGAGACGCGCGTGCTGCCGGACGGGTGCCTGGACCTCCTCTGGTCCAGCCGGTCCGGGCTGCTGGTCGCCGGCCCGGACCGCACCGCGCACCTGTCGCGGTCCGCGCCGGGGGACCGGTGGGTCGGGCTGCGCCTGCCGCCGGGGACCGGCCCGGCCGTGTTCGGGGTGCCGGCCGAGGAGCTGCGGGACCGCCGCGTACCGCTGGCCGACCTGTGGGGCCGCGCCGCCGCCGAGGTGACCGAGCGGGTCGAGACGGCGCTGGCCGCGCCGATCCGCAACGACGGACCCGACGCCGTCAGCGCTGCCGACGCCCCCGCCGCCGCCTCGGTGCTCACCCGGGTCGCCCGCGACCGGCTGCTCGCGGCCGGCGGCCCCGACCCGGTCGGCGCGCGGGTCGCCGCCCGCCTGGCCGCCGGGGCCACGGTCGCCGCGACCGCCGCCGAGGTCGGCCTCGGCGAGCGTGCCCTGCACCGGCGCAGCCGGGCCCTGTTCGGGTACGGCCCGAAGACGCTGGCCCGCATCCTGCGGATGCGCCGCGCGCTGGACCTGGCCCGCACCGGTGCGCCGCTCGCCGAGGTGGCGGTGCGCGGCGGGTACGCCGACCAGGCCCACCTGACCCGCGAGGTGCGGGAGCTGACCGGAGTGCCGCCGACCCGGCTGCTCGCCCCGGCCCGGAGCCGCCCGCAGGCGAGCTGACCGGTCCGGAAGCCGCCCGCGAGCCGGCTCGCGTCTACTCGGCCGCGGGCAGCGGGGCGAACAGGTCCACGCCGTTGCCGTCCGGGTCGTGCAGGACCGCGTACCGCTGGCCCCAGAACGCGTCCCACGGCGGCATCTCGCCGTGGTGTCCGGCGCCGGTCAGCTCGGCGTACCAGCGGTCCACCTCGGCCGGGTCGGCGCACCGGAAGGCCAGGCTCATCCGGTTGTTGCCGCCGGACGGGTCGAACTCGGGATGAAAACTGCGGATCACCTCGACCGTGTCCCAGGCCAGCCGTACGCCGTTCGGCAGGGTGACCTCGACGTGCCCTTCGGTCTCGGCGCCGGCCGGGATCGGCAGCCCCAGCCGCCGGTAGAAGTCGAGCGTGCGGGCCATGTCGGTGACCACGGTCCCGACCAGATCGAACTGCGGTGTCATGCGGCCACCGTAGGCGTGACCGCCCCGGCCCGTCTTGAACGGATCGGACGGGGGACGAGTGGCCGGTGTGGCCGCGTACCCGGTGGCCGAGACGTTACGGTGAGGGACAAGTCCGGCTTCGAGCAGCAAAGCTCGCATTCCGGGCATGCTCCGATGACCGGCGAGGGAAGGAAAAGCAGCCGTGACGCATCTGGCCTACCTGGACGCGGGATCCGGCAGTCTCATCGTGCAGGCGGTGGTCGGCGGGGTGGCCGGGGTGGCCGTGGCCGCCAAGCTCTACTGGCGCCGCCTGGTGTCCCGGTTCCGCCGTCAGCCCACCGACCAGGGCCCGGCGGCGTGACGATCCCCGACACCGGCGTACGCGTCGAACCCGGCTCCTTCCGCGACCCCGGCAACCGGGTGTTCCACCGGGGCGAGGAGGTGCTGCGCGGGCTCGACGAGCGCTCCGCCCGGGACTGGCGGGCGCTGTCGGTCACCGACTTCTTCCGGCAGGCCACTGCCCGGGGGCAGATCGTCGGCACCGAGGAGCTGACCCCGACCCCGGTCGACGCGCCCTGGACGGCGGTGCTGCGGCACGAGCGGATCCCGTTCGTCTCGCACCCCTACGAGTGGTCGTCCGCGATGCTGCGCGACGCGGCGCTGCTGCACCTGGACGTGCTGCGGGCCGCCCTGGAGGCCGGCTTCACCACCAAGGACGGCTCGGCCTACAACGTGCAGTGGCGCGGCGCCCGGCCCGTCTTCATCGACGTCGGCTCGTTCGAGGCGCTGCGCGACGGCGAACCCTGGGCCGGCTACCGGCAGTTCTGCCAGACGCTGCTCTACCCGCTGCTGATCCAGACCCACCTCGGGCTGGACTTCCAGCCGTTCCTGCGCGCCCGCGTCGACGGCGTCGAGCCGGACCAGATGCGGCGGCTGTTCGGCGGCGCCCGGCGCTGGCGGGCCGGCGTGCCCACCCACGTGCACCTGCACGGCGCCATGCAGGCCCGCAACTCCGCCGCGAGCACCACCGACGTCCGCGCCCAGCTGCGCGCCGCCGGGTTCTCCCGCGAGCTGGCGCTGGCCACGGTACGCGGACTGGCGAAGCTGGTCCGCCGGCTCGACCACCGGCCCGGCGACAGCCACTGGTCGGACTACCAGCGCACCTGCGCGTACTCGGTGCCGGACCGGCAGGCCAAGGAGGAGTTCGTCGACCGGGCGGTGGCCGCCACCGGGCCCGGTTCGGCGCTGGACCTGGGCGCCAACGACGGCCGGTACGCCCGCATCGCCGCCCGGCACGCCGCGCACGTCGTCGCCGTCGAGCAGGACCCGGCGGTGGTCGACACGCTCTACCGCGCGCTGCGCGACGAGGGCGAGACACGGATCCTGCCGCTGGTGATGGACCTGGCCGACCCGTCACCCGGCGGCGGCTGGCGCGGCGTCGAACGGGCCGCGTTCGCCGACCGGGCCCGCGCCGACACCGTCCTCGCCCTGGCCGTGGTGCACCACCTGGCGATCGGGCGCAACGTGCCGCTGCCCGAGGTGCTCGACCAGCTCACCGCGCTCACCGCCACCGGCGGCAGCCTGGTGGTGGAGTTCGTCCACCCGGACGACCCGATGGCCCGCCGGCTGCTGGCGAACAGGCCGGACGGCCTGTTCCCGGACTACCGGCGGGACGCCTTCGAGGCGCTGCTGGCCCGCCGGGGCCGGGTGGTCGCCCGGACCGAGCTGCCGTCCGGCACCCGCACGCTCTACCAGGTGGTGGTGGGTGGCTGAGGACACCCTCGCACCACCCCGGGACCACGCGGCCCGCCCGGACCGCCGGGAGAGCCGGCCCTGGTGGCGGGCCGAGGCGTCCCGGCTGGCCGAGGTCGCCGCGCTGGTCGGGCTGGTGGTCACCCAGCCGCTGCTCGACGTGCTCGGCCGCAGCCCCGACTTCTTCCTGTTCCACCGCGCCTCCCGGGTCGACGTGCTGCTCCTGGTCGCCCTGATCGCGCTCGCGCCGACAGCGCTGTTCGCGCTACTGGGCGCGGTTGCGCTGCTCGGCGCGCTCACGCTGCCCGCCGGACGCCTCACCCGGGCCGCCGTGCACACCGCGATCGTGGGCCTGCTGCTCGCCGCGCTGGCGGTCCAGGTCGGCCGGCACGCCACGCCGCTTCGGGGCGTACCCCTGCTTGTCGTCGCCGGTGTGGCCGGAGCCGCCGGAGCGGCCGCGCACCGGCGGTGGCGGGCGCCCCGGCGGGTGCTGCGGGTGGCGGCCGCCGGGCCGCTGGTGTTCGTCGGGTTGTTCCTGTTCGCCTCGCCGGCCTCGGCGGTGGTGCTGCCGCGCGGCGAGGGCGGCGCGGCCGGTGTGGCCGGCGCGGGCGCGCACCCGCCGGTGGTCATGATCGTGCTGGACGAGTTGCCGCTGGTGTCCCTGCTCGGCCCGGACGGCCGGATCGACGCCGAGCGCTATCCGAACTTCGCGGCGCTGGCCGGCGGGTCGACGTGGTACCGCAACGCCACCGGCGTGAGCGGCTGGACGCCCTACGCGCTGCCCGCGATGCTCACCGGGCGCTACCCGGAGCGGGGGGCGGCGCCGCACTACTCGCAGTACCCGGACAACCTGTTCACCGCGCTCGGCGGCCTCTACCGGATCAAGGCCGAGGAGAGCATCACCCGGCTCTGCCCGCCGAGCCGCTGCGAGCAGGCAACCACACCGGAACAGGGACTCGGCGTGCTGGTCCGGGAGAGCGGCAAGCTGATGGGCCGGATCGCCGCGCCGGTGGACAGCCGCGTCGACCCGGAGGACTCCTACCGCGAGCGGACCGCCGCCGAAGCGGGCCTGGACGCCGCCGAGCCGGTGCCGGCCGACCCGAAGTTCCGCTGGGACACCCTGGACGACAACCAGCCGGCCCGGTTCACCTCGTTCCTGGCCGGGCTGCGCCCCGACCCCCGGCCCACGCTGCACTTCCTGCACCTGCTGATGCCGCACTCGCCGTGGGCGTACCTGCCGTCCGGGGCGCACTACGCCGCGCCCGAGGACCTGCCGAACGACGGGCCCGGCTGGGTCGACCTGGCCCGCGCCCGGCACCTGGCCCAGCTCGGCTACACCGACCGGCTGATCGGCGAGACGCTGCGGACGCTGCGCGCCACCGGCCTCTACGACAAGGCGCTGGTGGTGGTCACCGCCGACCACGGGGTGAGCTTCCGCCGCGACTGGCAGGGCCGGGGGATGGACGCCATCGACCACGCCGCGAACGAGGTGGCCTGGGTGCCAATGTTCGTCAAGGAGCCCGGCCAGCGCGCCGGACGGGTGGACGACCGCAACTGGGAGCACGTCGACCTGCTGCCCACGATCGCCGACGAGACGCACATGAAGGTGCCCTGGCGGATGGACGGCCGGTCGGCGAAGGCGGCGCCGCGCGAGCGGGCGGACAAACGCTTCTACGACCGCCCCGGCCAGCCGGTCACCGTCACCGGCGGCGTGCCCGCCCCACTTTCGCCGGTTCCGGTCGACCCGCTCGTCGGCACCCGGGTGGGTGACGTGCCGGCAGGCGGGTCGGCCATGGTGGCGAACCGGGACGCGTTCGACGCGGTCGACCCGGCCGGCGGCGGACTGCCGGCGCTGGTCTGGGGCACCGTGCCGGACGACGTGCCCGACGGCACCCGGCTCGCCGTGGCGGTCAACGGGACGGTCGGCGCGGTGGTGCCCGTCGTGCCGCCGGACGTCGGTGGACGGCGCTTCGCGGCGCTGCTCGCCGACGACCGGCTGTTCGCCGCCGGGGCCAACCGGCTCGACCTCTACCGGGTCGGTGACGACGGGACGCTGCGGCGGCTCACGCTGTCGTGACCGACCTCCCGAACGTGCCCATGGCCGCGCTCCCATCCGGTTTCCGGACCGGCTGGCCGGGAAACAGGTGACGCACACCTCACCCTCAAACCATGACGAGCGGTGTTCTCCGCGCCGTGATTACGGTAGAAGCGAAGGCAATTCAACGAAGATCTTGCCGGCGAAGCGAGGAACAGATGACGGAAGTCAAGCTCGACCACCCCGGTGGGCAGCTGTCGATGCCGGTGCAGTCCGCGGTTGAGGGCCCCGCCGGGATCGGGGTGAGCAAGCTGCTCAAGGAAACCGGGATGACCACCTACGACCCCGGTTTCGTGAACACCGCGTCCTGCTCGTCCGCCATCACCTACATCGACGGTGATGCCGGCATCCTGCGGTACCGCGGCTACCCGATCGACCAGCTGGCCGAGAAGTCCTCCTTCCTGGAGGTCTCCTACCTGCTGATCTACGGCGAGCTGCCGTCCCAGACGCAGCTGACGGAGTTCAGCGAGCGGATCCGGCGGCACTCGCTGCTGCACGAGGAGATGCGCCGCTTCTTCGACGGGTTCCCCCGCGACGCGCACCCGATGGCCGTGCTCTCCTCGGCCGTCAGCGCCATCTCGACCTTCTACCAGGACAGCCTGGACCCGTTCGACTCCGAGCACGTGGAGATGTCCACGGTGCGGCTGATGGCGAAGGTCCCCACCATCGCCTCGTACGCGTACAAGAAGTCGATCGGCCAGCCGCTGCTGTACCCGGACAACTCGCTCGGCTACGTCGAGAACTTCCTGCGGATGAACTTCGGCGTGCCGGCCGAGCCGTACGAGGTCGACCCGGTGATCGCCCGGGTGCTGGACATGCTGTTCGTCCTGCACGCCGACCACGAGCAGAACTGCTCCACGTCGACCGTGCGGCTGGTCGGCTCCAGCAACGCCAACCTGTTCGCCTCGGTCTCGGCCGGCGTGAACGCGCTGTTCGGCCCGCTGCACGGCGGCGCCAACCAGGCCGTCCTGGAGATGCTCCAGAAGATCCACGCCGACGGCGGCGACGTCCGCTCCTTCGTGCAGAAGGTGAAGGACAAGCAGGACGGCGTGAAGCTGATGGGCTTCGGGCACCGGGTCTACAAGAACTACGACCCGCGCGCCGCCATCGTGAAGAAGGCCGCCCAGGACGTGCTCGGCCGGATGGCCAAGCCGGACCCGCTGCTGGACCTCGCGGTGCAGCTGGAGGAGATCGCGCTCGCCGACGACTTCTTCGTGTCCCGGCGGCTCTACCCGAACGTGGACTTCTACACCGGCCTTATCTACAAGGCCATGGGCTTCCCGACGAAGATGTTCACGGTGCTGTTCGCGCTCGGCCGGCTGCCCGGCTGGATCGCGCAGTGGCGCGAGATGATCAACGACCCGGAGACCAAGATCGGTCGTCCGCGGCAGATCTACACCGGCGCCACCGAGCGGGACTACGTCCCCGCCGAGCAGCGCTGACCCAACCCCGGCGAAAGGCCGCCGCCCCCTCCCGGGGCCGGCGGCCTTTCCCGTCCAGGCGTCCCGCCCTTCGCTCCCGCCCTCCCCAGCTCCCGCCCTCCCCAGCTCCCGTTGATCTTGCATTCAGTGCCCCGGCATTTCGGGCATTGCGGTCCGCCTGCGGGCGCCAAGTGCAAGATCGCGG
>NZ_WBKS01000200.1:0-6742 GCF_008868145.1 Micromonospora sp. AMSO1212t | reverse complement strand
CGCCTGCCGCCCTCCTTCTGGCGTCGATCTTGCACTTCCGGCCCCGGCTGTGGGGCATTTGCACCTTTCGACGGGGCAAGAAGTGCAAGATCGCGGGAGCGGGAGCGGGAGCGGGAGCGGGGAGCGGGGAGCGGGGCGGGGTTAGGCGGCGGAGAGGTGGACTCCGTCTCGGCCGTGGCGCTTGACCGCGTAGAGGGCCTGGTCGGCTCGGTGCAGGGTGCGCTCGGGCGACTCGCCGGGCCTCGGCAGGGCGATGCCGACGCTGATCGTGCGGCCGGTACGGCGGGCCGCCTCGGTGAGCCGTTCGGCGATCCGGACCGCCTCCTCCGGGCGGCTCACCTCGATCACTGCCACGAACTCGTCGCCACCGGTCCGGTACAGCTCGTCGCCCTGGCGCAACGCGCCCTCCAGAGCCCGGGCCAGCCCCACCAGCAGCCGGTCGCCGGCCTGGTGGCCGTACGTGTCGTTGACGTCCTTGAACCCGTCCACGTCGATCGCCAGCAGGGCGGTACGTCCCGGCGTCGCGGTGGCGATCCGCTGCCCGAACGGGCCGGTGTGCCGCAGCCCGGTGAGCGGGTCCGAGCTGGCCTGCTCGCGGAGCCGGGCGAGCGTACGCAACCGGTCCAGGCAGGTCCACGCCTGCCCGGCGAGCAGCTCGATCAGGTTGACCGTGGTCGGGTCGGGGCGTAGGCGCTGCTCGTCGGCGACGAGCAGTACGCCGCCGGAGGCCGGTGTGCCGACCGGCACCGCCACCAGCGTGCGTGCGCCGGCGCGGGTCAGCGGCAGGTACTCGTCGGTGGGCGGGTGGCCCGCCTCGCCCAGCGTGTACGCCGAGCCGTACCGGTGGGCCCGGTCGATCATGCGGTCGAGCCCGGCCGGCCCGGCCTCGTCCAGCTCGGCCCGGATCCGCGCCTCCAACTCGCCCGGGGTGCCGGTAGGCGCGCCGAGGCGCGGGCCGCGCCGGCCGGTGAGCACCAGCACGGCGGCGGAGAGCGCTGACACGTCCCGGGCCGCGGCGAGCGCGGCGGTCATCAGGTCCCAGTCGGTCGGCGCGGCGGTGAACGCGGCCGCGTGCCGGAGCAGCTTCTCACTGCGGCTCTCGGCCGGTGGCCCGCCGAGCGCGGCGATCCGCCCGCCGAGGCGGTCGGCCACGAGTTCGGCGGTCTCCCGCCAGGCCGCGAGCACGACCGGCTCGCTCCACTGGAGGTCGAGCACCCCGATCGGACGGCCGTCCGGGTCCCGTACCGGCACGCAGAGCTCGGCGGTGACGTCCGGGCGGACCTCGAGATAGTCGGGGTCGGCGCTGACGTCGGGCACGGCGGCGGTCAGGCCGGAGGCGTAGACCCGCCGCACCACCGAGGGTTCGGGCCGGTGACGGCCCGGCGGGGCGCTGTCGGCGGTCGCCGGCACGTGCGAGAACACCTGCCAGGCGCCGGTCGCGGCGACGCAGCGCAGACGGTCGTGGACGCGGAGCAGGACGGTGGCGGTCGCCGGTGTGTGCCGGGCGAGCGCGGCCACGGTCCACTGGCACGCCTCCGGGACGGTGGACGCCGTGGGGAGGCGCACCGTGACGTCGCGGAGGACTCGCTCGTGATCCACGTCGTTCCTGCTCGGAGGGGGTCGGGTCGCGATTAAGGGTACTCAGCGCAGCCGCCGCCGACCTTCGTACACATGTGCTATCCACAGGCTGTGGACGCAGCCTGTGGGCGAGATCGGGCCTGCGCGGGGAGGGCGCGCGGCGATAGCGTGAGGGCCGGGACCCGAGGAGGCCACCGATGCTCATCGCCCAGCTCAGCGACCCGCACGTGACCACCGGCCCGCTCGCGGCCGCCCCGGCCTCCGGGCTGCACCGGGCACTCGGCACGGTGCTCGCGCTGCGTCCCCGGCCCGACTGCGTGGTGATCACCGGTGACCTGACCGCCAACGGCCGCCCGGACGAATACCTCGCCCTGCGCGAGATCGTCGGTGCGTTCCCGCTGCCGGTGCACCTGGTGACCGGCAACCACGACGACCGCGAGTCACTGCTCGACACGTTCGGCGGCACCCCCTACCTGGCGGGTGGCTTCTCGGCGCACTACCACGTCGACCTGCCGGACGCGACGCTCGTGGTGCTCGACTCGCTCACCCCGGGCAGCCCTGGCGGACGCCTCGGCGACGAGCAGCTCGCCTGGCTGGACGGGGTGCTCGCCGGGCGTACCGACGCGCCCGCCGTCGTGTGCCTGCACCATCCGCCGGTCGCGGTGGGCGCACCCGTCATGGACGGCATGGGCCTCGTCGACGCCGACGCGCTCGCCGCCGTGGTCGGCCGTCACCCCCATGTCGTACGCGTCGCCGCGGGCCACCTGCACCGTCAGGTGACGAGCGCGTTCGCCGGTACGGTGCTGACCACCGCGCCGAGCACCTGGATCCAGGTGGGCCTGGCCATGACCGACGACGAGGAGCCGGGATTCCTCGCCGAGCCGACCGCCTTCCTGCTGCACCTGATCGCCGACGGCGGCTGCGTGACGCACACCGTCCAGGTCAGCCACGCCGCCGGGCGCACCTGCTGGTTCTGAGCCGCGCCGCCGATGCTCTGGTACGTCGCGTACGGCTCGAATCTGCACGCCGCACGGCTCGACTGGTATCTGCGTGGCGGGTGTCCACCCGGCGGGCTGCGCACGTACCCCGGCTGCCGGGACCGCCGGCCACCGCGCCGGACGGTTCCGGTGCTCATCCCCGGCGGCGTCTACTTCGCCGGCGAGTCGAGGGCCTGGACCGGCGGCATGGCGTTCTACGATCCGCTGCTGCCCGGCCGGGCGGCGGCGCGCGGCTACCTGGTGACCGTCGAGCAGTTCGCCGACATCGCCGCGCAGGAGATGTACCGGCCGCCCGGCGCCGACCTGGCCGGGATCCTCGCGGCGGTCGAGACCGGGCGGGCGAGGCTCGGGCCGTGCCGCTACGAGACGCTGCTGCGCGTCGGTGTCCACGAGGGCCTGCCGATGCTCACGTTCACCGCGCCGCACCGGGCGGTGGAGGTGCGGTGGACCCGGCCCGCTCCGGTCTATCTCGGGATGCTGGCGCGCGGGCTGCGCGAGGCGCACGGCTGGGACGCCGCGCGGACCGTCGGCTACCTGGCGGGCCGGCCGGGGGTGGCCGGGCGGTGGACGCGGCCGGCGTTGCGCAGGCTCGTCGCCACCGCCCACAGCGGACCCGCGACCAGCCCTCCGGGGCGTCAGTCGAGTTCGGACAGTTTGCTCGATATGCCGGGCCGTCGGACATGAACGACCGTTCGGTTCGCGATGGGTGTCCGGCAGGAGGTGATTCCGGCAAGGACGGTTGCCAGCGCAAGGAATTGCGCGTGACATGAGCGTCGGCGCCGGCTCCCTGTCCCTGGGAGCCGGCGCCTTCGAGAACGGCAGGCGTCGACAGCGCGCGCCGCGCGGAATGTCACCTGACCGTCATGTCCGACTCGTCCGGCAGACCGGTACGGGCCGCCCGGAGGCAACGACGATTCCTGATGCCGCCCCGTTCGACCTGGCGGCCGGTGGATGAGAAGCTACCCCGGCGGGGCGGCGTTCCCCCGAGTACCGTCCACCGCGATCGACACCTGTCACGGCACGGATCAGGGTCGCCGGGCGAACCATCGCCCGGACGCCACATACCGGCATCTCACGAGGAGTTCCATGTCCGTCACCGGGATGCGACGCCGGGCCGCCGTCGGCCTGGCCGCACTCGCCGCGACCGCGTTCACCGCGGTCGCCGTCACCCCCGACCAGGCCGAGGCCCGCCCGAAGCCGGTCGACGTCCAGTTGCTCGCGATCAACGACTTCCACGGCAACCTGGAGCCGCCGACCGGCTCCAGCGGCACCATCGAGGGCCAGCCGGCCGGTGGCGCGGAATACCTGGCCAGCCACCTGAAGTCGATGCGCGCCGCCGCCAAGCAGCAGGGCAAGGGCACTGTCACGGTCGCCGCCGGCGACCTGATCGGCGCCTCGCCGCTGCTCTCCGCCGCGTTCCACGACGAGCCCACCATCGAGGAGATGAACCTCGCCGGGCTGGAGTTCGCGAGCGTCGGCAACCACGAGTTCGACGAGGGCGCGGCCGAGCTGCTGCGCATGCAGCGCGGCGGCTGCCACCCGGTGGACGGCTGCGCCGACGGCACCCCGTTCGGTGGCGCCAAGTTCACCTACCTCTCGGCGAACGCGTTCAAGACCTCCACCGGCCTGCCGCTGATGCAGCCGTTCGGCATCAAGATCGTCAAGGGTGTCCCGATCGGCTTCATCGGGATGACCCTGGAGGGCACCCCGAACATCGTCAGCCAGCAGGGCGTCGCCGGCCTGCGGTTCACCGACGAGGCCGACACCGCCAACAAGTACGCCAAGATCCTGCGCCTGCTCGGGGTCAAGAGCATCGTCGTGCTGCTGCACGAGGGCGGCGTGCAGAACGGCGGCGGCATCAACGACTGCACCGGGTTCAGCGGCCCGATCGTCGACATCGCCAACCGGATGGACCCGTCCATCGACGTGATCGTCAGCGGGCACACCCACGCCGCGTACAACTGCAACATCAACGGCAAGCTGGTCACCAGCGCCAGCTCGTTCGGCCGCCTGGTCACCCAGATCGACCTGAAGATCGACCCGCGCACCCGCGACGTGGTGAGCGCGTCCGCGAACAACGTGGTGGTCACCCGGGACGTGAAGCCGGACCAGCCCTCGACCGACCTGATCAACCGGTACAAGACCGCGCTCGGCCCGGTGGCCGACCGCGTGGTCGGCGAGACCACCGCCGCGATCACCAAGACCCAGGAGAACCTGTACCAGACCGGGGTCGACGTCAACGGCAAGCCGACGTACCAGACCGGTGAGTCGCCGCTGGGCAACGTGATCGCCGACGCGCAGCTCGCCGCCACGGACACCGAGCAGAACGCGGTCGCCGCGTTCATGAACCCCGGTGGCGTACGCGCCGACCTCGACGCCGGCCCGGTCACCTACGCCGAGGCGTTCACCGTGCAGCCGTTCGCCAACAATCTGGTGACGCTGGACCTGACCGGCGCGCAGCTCTACTGCATGCTGGAGCAGCAGTTCACCGTGGCGCGCGTGCTCTACGCGTCCTCGACGGTCAACTACGTCGTGGACGTCAACGGCACCACCGCACCGGCCGGCACGCCGTGCGCCGGCACCCGGGTGGTCCGGGGCAGCCTCACCATCAACGGCACCCCGGTGACTGACACCGCCACCTACCGGGTCACCGTGAACAACTTCCTCGCCGGTGGCGGCGACGGCTTCAGCGTCCTGACCGGTGGCACCAACGCGGTGACCGGCCAGATCGACCTGGACGCCTTCACCGCGTACCTGACCGAGAAGTCGCCGGTCTCCCCGCCGGCGCTGGACCGGATCCGCACGACCACCGAGGTCGCCGCCGGCTGACGGCGCACCGCCGACGGGCCCCGGAGCGACGCTCCGGGGCCCGTTCGTGTCAGGCTGCGCAGCTTCGTCGCAGGCCGCCGGCTTCGTGTCAGGTCGCCCGCGCGGGCTCGGGCTCCGGCGTCGCGGCGGCCGTCGGGCGGCCGTCCTGCGCGGCGGTGAGCAGCGGACGCAGCGTCAGCGCGAGCACCGAGGCGGCCAGGCAGCCGCCCACCACGACGGCCACCCACACCCGCCCGTTCGCCGCGCCGATCAGCGGGCCGGCGGTGACCGGGCCGACCACCCCGCTGATCCCGAAGATCATCGAGCTCATCGCGTTGTACCGGCCGCGCAGCTCGTCGGTGGCGAGCGCGTTGGTCAGGGCGGGCATGACCGGCGACAGCATCGTCTCGCCGAACCCGAAGATCGCCGAGCAGGCCACCACGCCGAGCGCCGCGAGCACCGCGTTGCCGCTGCCCACCACGCCCGCCGCGCCGAGCACCAGCCAGGCGCCGGCGAAGACCGCGCCCACAGTGGCGAGTGCACGGGTACGGCTGCGCCCCTCCAGCCGCCGGATCACCAGCAGCTGCGAGAGCACGATCATCACGGTGTTCGCGGCCAGCGCCCACGCCACCACCCGGGGCGTCACCTCGACCACCCGGACCGAGTACGCCGCGAAGCCAACCTCGATCTGCGCATACCCGCAGGTGGTGAGCACCAGGCCGAAGATGACCAGGCGGCGGAACGGCCGGTCCCGCAGCACCGTGAGATAGCCGCCGGTCCTCCGGTCGTCAGCCTTCGCGCCCGTCGCCACGGCCGGCCGGCGCCCGACGTGCGGCAGGCTCAGCAGGATCAGCGCGGGCGTCAGGTAGCTCACCGCGTCCAGCAGGTAGATCACCTCGAAGGTGATCGGACGGGCCACGTCGATCACCGCGCCGGAGATCAGGCCGCCGGTGCCGATACCGAGATTGAGCAGCGCGAAGTTGAGCCCGAAGACGCGCTGCCGCTCGCCGTCGTCGGTCAGCGAGGCGAGGATCGTGTTCTGCCCGGCCCAGATCGCCGAGCTGCCGATGGCGACGAGCGTCATCACGCCGAACGCCGAGGCCGTCGAGTCGACCAGCGCCAGCGAGCCGGTGCCGATCGCCTCGATCACCAGGCAGGGCAACACCACCCGGCGTGCGCCGAACCGGTCGATGAACGTGCCGGCCAGCGGCGAGAGAGCCAGCGTGACCGCGCCGAACCAGCCGATCACCAGCCCGGCCCGGGTGTCGGTCAGACCGCGTACGTCGGTGAGGTAGATGAACAGGAACGGCAGGGTGAGGCCGCGCCCGACAGCGGAGAACAATGTGCCGAGCAGGATC
>NZ_WBKS01000199.1:0-6872 GCF_008868145.1 Micromonospora sp. AMSO1212t | reverse complement strand
GGCGGACCGGGGTGCCCGCGGCGCGTCTCGCCAGCACCAGCACCGTCGACGTGGGCGCCTCGCGCAGGAAGACGAGCGTGTCCGCGTCCGCGTGCACCCACCGCAGGCCGCCGTGCCGCAGCGCCGGCTCGTCGCGGCGCAGCGTCAGCAACGACCGGTACGCGTCGAACGTGCGCCGGTCCCAGCTCTCCGGCCGGTGCCACGGCATCGGGGTACGCGAGCCCTCCCCGTTCGTGCCGGTCAGGCCCAGCTCGTCCCCGGCGAAGACCACAGGCGTGCCGGGCATGGTGGCGAGCAGTCCGGCGGCCACCTCCTGCCGGGCCGCGTCGCCGACCACGGTGCGGATCCGGGCCGAGTCGTGCGAGCCGAGCAACTGCCACGAGTGCGTGTACGACCGCCACGACACCAGTGACCGGTAGGTGTTCATGGTGGCGAGAATCGCCGCGGCGTCGCGCCGCCGTACCCCGCCCGGGGTGCCGAGGAAGTTCGGCACCGGGTCGTCGCCGTGACGCAGCCAGGACCAGACCGGGTCGGTGAAGCCGACGTAGTTCATGGTGCCGTGCCAGCCGTCGCGGTCCAGGTCACCGGTGTGGTCGTGGCCGTGCTCGGCGAGCAGCAGCGCGTCGGGCCGGGTTTCGGCCACCACCTCGCGCAACAGCCGCGCCACCTCGTGGGTGTACGCGTCCGCGCCGCGCCGCCCGGTCATGTTCGCCACGTCGACCCGCCACCCGTCCAGCCCGTACGGCGGGCGCAGCCAGCGGCGCAGCAGCGAGTCCTCGGCGGTGGCGAACCGGCGGCGCAGCTCCGCGCTGCCCCAGTTCAGCTTCGGCAGCGACTTCACCCCGTTCCACGACTCATAGTCCGAGCCGGGCAGGTCGAAGTAGTACAGCTCGCGTTCCGGCGCGTTCACGTCGGAGACGGCGGCGGTGAACCAGTGGTGGGCGTCGCCGGTGTGGTTGCTGGTGATGTCGCCGAGCATCCGCCAGCCCCGGGCGTGCACCGCGTCGGCGAGCCGAGCCAGCGCCGCGTCGCCGCCGAGCAGCGGGTCGACGGTGTCGAAGCTCGACGCGTCGTACCTGTGGTTGGAGCGCGCCGGGAAGACGGGCGTGAGGTAGACGGTGTTGACGCCGAGCCGGTCCAGGTGGTCCAGGTGCTCGGTGACGCCGTCGAGGTCGCCGCCGTAGAACTGGCGGGGCGTCTCCGGGCCGCGGCCGATCACCGGGGTGTCCCAGTCGCACGGGATCGCCCAGTCCGGCGCGGTCCGGCCGTCGGCGGCGGCCGAGCGGGCGAACCGGTCCGGGAAGATCTGGTAGATGACGGCGTCGCGGGCCCAGGCCGGCGGCGGGGCGTAGCCGACCAGCTTGAAGTCGCCGTTGTCCGGCACGTCGTGGCCGGCCAGACCGGCCGCGTTGAGCCAGCGGGTACCGCGCTCGCCGTCGAGCAGGAAACGGTAGTTGCTGACCGGGTTGCGGACCTCGACGTCGGCCCGCCACCACACGTCGCCGCCGTCGGTGCGGTCGATCCGCGCCTCGGCGAAGCGCGGCTCGCCGTCGCCGGTGGTGCGCACGTGCACCTGGGAGACGCCGGATCCGGCCGGCACCCGGACGAAGACCGGCACGGTCTGCCCGAGCGCGGGCTCCTGCTCCGGGACGTAGGTGGCGGAGCCGTCGTGGTGCGGCTGAAGAGACATGGTGCTGCCTTTCGCGTCGTACCGACAGGGAGAGGGGCGGGCACCCGCCGCGGCCGGTTTCACCCGACCGCGGCGGTCCGCCCGGAAACCGCTCCGGTGTACGCCGACACGACGCCCTTGCCGCAGCGTGAGCCGAGGAGGCTCAGCCCTTGACCGCTCCGGAGGTGAGTCCGGAGACGATGTAGCGCTGGAGCAGCTGGAACACCAGCACCGTCGGGATCGCGGTGAGCAGCGTGCCCGCCGCGAACATCCCGAAGTTGTTGTTACGCTCGCCGGCCACCAGGCCGTACATGCCGACCGCGAGGGTCTTCGACTCGGGTTCGGTGAGGAACACGTTGGCGATGATGAACTCGTTGATCGACCCGATGAACGCGAGCAGGCCGGTCACCGCCAGGATCGGCGCCACCAGCGGCAGCATGATCCGGAAGAAGACCTGCACGTGCGACGCGCCGTCCATGGTCGCCGACTCGTCCAGCTCCTTCGGCAGGGTGTCGAAGAAGCCCTTCATCAGCCAGGTGTTCGCGCCGAGCGCGCCACCCATGTAGAGCAGGAACAGGCCCCACGGGGTGTTGAACCCGATCGCCGGGTAGAGGTCGGTGAGCGTGGTGAAGATCAGGAAGATCGCCACGATCGCCAGGAACTGCGGGAACATCTGGATCAGCAACAGCGCGAGCAGGCCGACCCGGCGCCCGGCGAAGCGCATCCGGGAGAACGCGTACGCCGCCAGCGACGACAGGAAGATCGACGCGAAGCTGGCCACGCCCGCGAGCAGCAGCGAGTTGAGGAACCAGTGGCCGAACGCGGTGTTGTCGAACAGGTTCGTGAAGTTCTCCAGCGACGCCCCGGTCGGCAGCAGCTCGGTGGAGGACAGCGTGCCGAGCGGGTTGAACGCCGCCGAGATCACGAACAGGATCGGGAAGAGGCTGAACACCACCGCCAGCACCCCGACCAGGTGCCGCCAGCCCACCTGGGCGAACCAGCGGCCGCGCGATCGGCGGGCCGGCCTGCGGGTGGACGTGGGCGTCTCCGCGATGGTGGTCACGAGTACACCTCCTCCTGCTTGCGGGTCCGCCGGAAGCTGATCGCCGACACCGTCGCCACGATCGCGAAGATGAAGATCGAGACGGTGGCGGCCAGGCCGAACTCGGCGCCCTGCGCGCCGAACGCGAGCCGGTACGTGTAGGTGATCAGCAGGTCGGTGGCGCCGTTGGTCGGGTTGTCCGGCGCGAACGGGCCGCCCTCGGTGGTGAACAGGATCGCGTTGACGTTGTTGAAGTTGAACGCGAACGACGCGATCAGCAGCGGCGACAGCGCCACCAGCAGCAGCGGCAGGGTGACCGCCCGGAACGACTGCCAGGGCGACGCGCCGTCGACCGAGGTCGCCTCGGTCAGCTCCCGCGGGATGGCCTGCAACGCGCCGGTTGCCACCAGGAACATGTACGGATAGCCGAGCCACAACTGCACCAGGACCACCGCGATGCGGGCCGACCAGTTGCCGCCGAACCAGTCGACGTCCAGCCCGAACAGGTTGTTGAGCAGGCCGAAGTCGGTGTTGAACATGTCCCGCCAGATCAGCAGCATGGCGAACGACGGCATGGCGTACGGCAGGATCAGCACCATCCGGTAGAGGTTGGTGCCGCGCATCCGGGGTGAGTGCAGCGCGAGCGCGATGGCCATGCCGAGCAGGAACGTCAGCCCGGTGGATCCGATCGCGAACGCGAAGTTCCAGGCCAGCGTGCCGAAGAACGGGCCGGAGATGTTGCGGTCGGTGAGCACCGTGGCGAAGTTCTTCAGACCGACGCCGACCTTCCAGCCCTGGGCGAGGCGCTCGCCGTCGGCGGCGACGAAGGAGCCGGAGTCCTCGTCGGCGGTCCACGTCTTGCCGGTCTCGCTGTCCTTGACGCAGTCGCACGCGGCGTCGTACGCCCGGATCGCCTTGCCCTCGTACGCGCGGGTCAGGCCGTTGGAGCGGATGGCGCCGTCGTCGGTGGGCACGATGAGCGCGGTGATCGCGTCGCTGCGGCTGCTGGCCTGCCCGATGTTCAGCAGGGTGTAGCCGTCCGCGGCGGTGATCTTGCCGCTGAGACTGCTCACCTCGACGTCGGCGGCGTCGAGCTTGCGCAGCCCGTCCGCGTCCCCGGCGAAGACCTCCTTGCTCTTCGGGTCGCTGAGCAGGAAGGTCAGGGAGCCGGTCGCCGGGTCGCCGGTGGTCGCGATGGTGAGGTTGTACTCGGTCGAGCCGGGCACCTGCTTCACCGAGGCCGTCTGCACGGCGACGATCGCGTCGTCCTTGCTGCCGCGGTGCCCGTCGCCGAAGTTCGTGAACGCGGTGCTCGCGGTGTAGAGCACCGGGAAGACCTGGAAGGCGATCAGGAAGAGCGTGCCGGGGACCAGGTACTTGGCCGGGATGTGCCGGCGGCTCAGGTAGAGGTAGAACAGGCCGGCGGTGGTGACCGCCAGGACGCCCAGCGCGAGCCAGTGTTCGGCCTCGATGAGCGGGAAGGCCGCCCAGATCGCGATCCCGGCCACCAGGCCGAGCAGGACCACCTTGACGACGAGGCCGGTCGCGGTGATCGGCGCGTGTTGCCGCGCGGTACGGGACATGCGCGGGAGCCCACGGCGTACGGGCTCCCGGCCCGGGGCCTGCGGTGCAGACCCCGGGCCGGACACCGGCGCGCTCATTACTTGATCTGACCCTGGATGGTCTTGCCGGCGGCCGTGATCGTCTTGGCCGGGTCGGCGCCGCCGATGATGGCGGCCTCGGCCTTGCCGAACGGGTCCCAGATCGCGGCCATGGCCGGGATCGCCGGGAGCACCTGGCCGTTCTTGCCGGCCTCGGAGAACTTGGCCAGGTCCGCGTCCTCGCCCTTGACCTGGTCGAAGGCGGCGGTCAGCGCCGGCGGGCGCGGCTCGGCCTTGTACAGCGCGACGGCCAGCTCGGGCTTGGTCACGTAGTTGGTGACGAACTCCTGGGCCAGGGCCTTGTTCTTGCCCTTGGCGGCCACGTAGAACGCCTGGACGCCCACGAACGGCTGAGCCTCCTTGCCGCCGGCGAAGCCGGGGACCGGGGAGATGTCGTACGCGATGTTGGCCTTCTTGGCGTCGGCCACGGCCCACGGCCCGGAGACCAGGAACGCGCACTTCTTGCCGGTGAAGGTGGCGATGGAGTTCTCGCCGGTGATGGAGCGCTTCAGCGCACCCTCGCCCTTCTCACCCAGCTTCGCGATCTTCTGGAAGGCCGCGATCGACTCCGGCTTGCCCACGCCCAGGTCCTTCGGGTCGTAGTCGCCGTTCGCAGCGGTGCCGAACAGGTAGCCGCCGCCG
This sequence comes from Micromonospora sp. AMSO1212t, assembly GCF_008868145.1. Taxonomy (NCBI): domain Bacteria; kingdom Bacillati; phylum Actinomycetota; class Actinomycetes; order Micromonosporales; family Micromonosporaceae; genus Micromonospora; species Micromonospora sp. AMSO1212t. The sequence goes on along the minus strand of NZ_WBKS01000199.1, from coordinate 1,858 downwards.
GAGGTGTAGAGCGGGTAGATGTGGTAGGCGTCGCCGTTCTGACCGGACTGGAGGCACAGGATCTCGCTGGCCTTCTTCTCGGCCTTGAGCTTCTTGCCGGTGGCGACCAGGTCCTCGATCGTCTTCGGCGCCTCGGGGGCCAGCTCGGTGTTGCGGATCAGCGCGACGTTCTCGGTGGCGTAGGGAACGCCGTAGACCTGGCCGTTGAACGTGACGGCCTTGATGGCGGTCTCGTTGAAGCCGGCCTTCTGCTCGGCCGGGAGCTGCACCGGGTCGATGGCGCCGTTCTGGACCAGGTTGCCGATCCAGTCGTGCGCGCCGACCACGACGTCCGGGCCGCTGCCCTGCTGCGAGGCGGTGACGAAGTTGGTCTGCAGGTCCTTGGAGACGGCCTGGACCTCGACGGTCACGCCGTTCTCCTTGCCGAACTCCTCGGCGAACGGCTTGAGGGCGGCCGTGCGCTTGTCGTCGGCCCAGATGACCAGCTTGCCGCCGGTCGCCTTGGCGGACTCGTCGGCGGCCGGCTTGTCGCTGCCGCTGTCACCACAGCCGGAGGCGGCGAGCGCCAGGCCGAGGACGGCGACCACACCCGCGGTACGGATGCGCATCGGTACTCCTGTCGTCATGGCGGCCCGCCGGGGGAAGGGCGGCCGCCAGTGGAAACTCTGAAATTTCTTGCTGATCGGCGCCGAGACGCTGCGCCGCTGCTCTCGCATGTTGCGGGGACGTTAGCAAGAGGTTGCAGAGAATGGAAGGGCTTGCAAAAGTGTACGCAAGACTTTGCCGTTCGGCTAAAGTGCCGCACATGCGCGCTCGACTGTCCGACATCGCCCAACAGGCTGAAGTCAGCGAGGCCACGGTGTCGCGGGTGCTCAACGACCGCCCCGGCGTGGCCCCCGAAACCCGCCAGGCGGTCCTCACCGCCCTCGATGTGCTCGGCTACGAGCGCCCCGCCCGGCTGCGCAAGCGAAGCGCCGGACTGGTCGGCCTGGTCGTGCCGGAGCTGGACAACCCGATCTTCCCGGCGTTCGCCCAGATCATCGAGTCCGCGCTCGCCCCCACCGGCTACACGCCGGTGCTCTGCACGCAGACCCCGGGCGGCGTACGCGAGGACGAGTACGTGGAGATGCTGCTGGACCGTCAGGTCTCCGGCATCGTCTTCGTCTCCGGCCTGCACGCCGACACCGCCGCGGACCACGACCGCTACCGCACGCTGCTGGCCCGGCCGCTGCCGATCGTCATGATCAACGGGTACGCGCCCGGCATCCCCGCGCCGTTCGTCTCCTGCGACGACCGGGAGTCGGCCGAACTCGCGGTCGCCCACCTGGTCGCGCTCGGGCACCGGCGGATCGGCCTGATCACCGGCCCGGACCGGTTCGTGCCGGTGCAGCGCAAGGTCGCCGGCTACAAGGCAGCGATGGGGCGCCTCACCGACATCGCCGAGGACGAGCTGACCGAGCTGACCGAACTCTCCCTGTTCGGCGTCGAGGGCGGCGAGGCCGCCGCCGGCCGGCTCATCGAGCGCGGCGTGACCGGGCTGGTCTGCGGCTCCGACCTGATGGCGCTCGGCGCGATCCGGGCCGCCCGGCAGCGCGGGCTGTCGGTCCCCGGCGACATCTCCGTGGTCGGGTACGACGACTCCCCGCTCATGGCGTTCACCGACCCGCCGCTGACCACGGTGCGCCAGCCGGTCGCCGCCATGGCCGTGGCCGCGGTGCGGGCCCTGGTCGACGAGATCAACGGCCACCCGTCCCCGAACTCCGAGTACCTGTTCCGCCCCGAGCTGGTGGTACGCGGCTCGACAGCGGTGACGCGCCCCGTCGATCCCCCGAAGCGCCAGCGCCCCGCCACGCCTTCC
>NZ_WBKS01000198.1:0-6878 GCF_008868145.1 Micromonospora sp. AMSO1212t | reverse complement strand
GCCGCCGCCGCCGACCATCATGGTGAACAGGCCCTCGAACAGCGTCTCGGCGAGTGCCGACAGGCCCTCCCGCGACAGGACGTTGTTGTTGATCTTCGGGAAGAACTTGCCGCCGATCATCTGGACGCCGCTGACGCCCGCGCCGATGAAGGCGCCCCCGGCGAACGCCATCGCCAGATCCTTGTAGTCGAGGGACGTGCGGTTGCCCTCGATGATCTGCGTGACCTGGGCGGCGGCGCTCTGCCAGAGCTCCTCCAGGCCCTCCTGGAACGCCTCCCAGGCCAGCCGCATCAGCACGTTCTGCAGCCGCTGGCGGAACAGGCTGATCAACGCTCCGACGATCTCCTGACCGATCTTGATCAGGGCGGGCACCGCTGCGGCGCCGAAGCCGGAGGCCAGCGCGATGGCGATCTCCACCACCTGGGTGAAGGCCGCGATGACGATGTTGTACTGGGTGTTCTCCGAGTCCAGCGCGAAGTTGTAGGCCGAGCCGCCCAGAGCCAGCGCGATGTTGCCGCCGGCCGGCACGTTCTTGGTGATCCCGACCTGGTACTGCTGGAACGCGTCCATCGCCGGGCCGGACAGGCTCCCGGCCAGCCCGTAGCCGAGGTTGGCGGTCGCGCCCATCCCGTTGAGGATGGTGCTGCTGAGCGCGTACAGCTCGTCGCCCATGGCCCGCAGTGCGGCGGGGTCGGCCTTCGGGTACTCCTCGCCGACGGCGACGAGGATCAGGTCGTACGCCCACTGCCACTGCGGGTCGTTGGGGATGTGGAAGTCGGGCATGTCCTACCGGGCGCGGGTGGGTGGCTCAGGCGCCGGGGATGATCGGGGTGGGCGTGCCGTCGGGCGCGTAGCTGAGGTACAGCGGCTGGTAGCCGGGTGCGGTGGGGTCGACGGCCGGGTTCTCCTTGACGACGAAGAACCGGCCCTGTCCGGGATCGATCGCCCTGCCGTCCGGAGTGGTGACGGGTGTGCCGGTCAGCGGGGTGATCGAGTCGTAGAGGTTCGCGTCCACCCGGGTGCTGCCGTCCTCGAACGGGTTGAGTGCGATCAGCCGGTACTCCTCGGGCAGCGGCCGGCCGCCGACGTGCGCGGTCGCGTACTCCGGCTGCACGAAGTAGGACGAGATGGCCGGCAGGGCGGCGGTGGCCGGGATCAGCGGCTCGGCGGGCCGGACCGACCGCAGCGGCGTGCCCTGCTGCCGCGGGAGGAGCCGGGCCTGCTCGGTGACCAACTCACCGGTTGGCTCGCTGACCGCCAGCTTGCGGGACAGCAGATGGCGCCGGCGCGGCTCACCCTCCGCGGCGGGCTCCAGCACCCGGCCCGTGACCGCTGCCCGCGTCGCGTACGTGGGGCCGTCCAGGCGGTCGAAGTCCTTGGTCATCTTCCGGCTGACGTCCAGGGCGGCCTCGTCCGCCTCCCGGTACGCCCGGCCGCTCTCCGTGAGGCCCTGGGCGGTGTAGTGCAGCGTGCCCTTGACGCCGCCGATGATCGCTTCGAGGTTGTCCAGGCCCTCCAGGAACTTGGTCGAGAACTGCTCGCCCATGTCGTCGTCGCCCCAGGCGTTGGCGTACCGGGCGCGCAGGGCGGTCAACTGGGTGAGGTAGGACTCGTAGAGCTGCACGTGCGACTCGTACGCCTTGCCGAGCCCTTCGACGCCGTCCGGGTCGACCCACAGCCGCCCACCGGGATTGTTGCTGATCACTCGGGCCCCCGGGTCAGGAGTTCCCGCACGCTCGTCACCATGCGGGGCTCCTTGGGCAGGAACGCGTCGGCCCCCGCCTGGCCCCGGACCAGCTTGTGGGCGTCGAGGCCGTCGGGCAGCACCGGCGCCAGCACGTCGGCCGCCTGGTTCATGACCTGTTCCTTGGCGTCGGCGTAGGTCTCCAGGATGAGCCGGGTCAGGTCGGCCGTGGTGAGCCGCTTGTGGGCGCCGGAGGGGAACTGGATGTCGGTCAGCACGCCGTTCTGGCCGACCGTGACGCTCACCTCGCGTCGCGGTGACGTCGCGGTGGCCGAGAGCGCGCTCATCCGGGCCTGCATCTCGGCGAGGCTGTTGCGCTGCCGCTCGTACTCCTGGAACAGACCTTCGATGCGCTCGCTGTAGTTCACGACGGACCACTCCCTCGACGTCGCGGTCCAGTGAAGACGCCGCCCCGGTCGCGCCGGAACTCCGGCCGGGGATCAGTGCATGAAAGTGCAACCACTCTTCCCGGGCTGTCGGCCGACGCCGCCCGTTCCGGGGGCGCGGCCGTGCAATGTTGGGTGACGTTCGGACATGGTGGCGCGACCGGGTTGCCGCGGGGCACGGCCGCGGATCAACACTCTTCCCTGCCACCTTTCCCTGACATGAGGAGTCCGGCCGTGACGATGCCGATCGTCAGCACCACCGAAGAGGGTATGCAGCGGGCTGCCCAGGAGTTCTCCGACAAGGCCACCGAATTCACCGGCCAGCTGCGCGCGGTCAACGGGCAGATGGCCATCCTGATCTCCTCCTGGACCGGCCAGGCGTCGCAGGGCTTCAACCAGGCCATGGACAACTGGGAGAACGCCTTCCAGCGGGTGATCAACGAGCTGCTCAACATGCTCGAGGTCATGGGTGTCACCACCAAGGGCTACCAGACGGCCGAGGACGAGGCGTCGAGCGTGGCCAACTCCTTCGGCGCGGCCCTGCCGGGCATCTGAGCCGCACCCCGACCCCCCGACCTCCCGAGAGGACTGACATGTCCAACTACACCTTCGACTTCGTGCAGGCAGACGCCGTGCTGACCGACATGAACCGCATCAACGGCCAGATCCAGTCGTCGCTGGAGGAGATGGAGCGCACCGTCGAGGCGAGCCTCGCCCAGTGGACCGGTGCCGCCCAGGAGCAGTACAAGGTCTCGAAGCTGGCCTGGAACCAGGCGGCCGACTCGATGGTCGGCTACCTGGAGCAGGCCCGCCAGACTCTGCTGCAGATCTCCGACAACTACGGCACCACCGAGCAGCGTCACGCCATGATCTGGAACGACGTCCGAGGCGGCTGATCCGCTCGACGGCCGCCGCGGACGCGGCGTGGCGGCCTACCACGTTGTCCGTCCCCGGCCCGGTGAGCTCGACGACCCGGGCCGCTGGGGTCTGCGCCTTCGTTCCGCCGTCGACATTCGAGTGGAGTGAGTTCCTTGGCCACCATTGACTGGGGATATCCCAACGACAAAGCCATCAGCGCGATGGACGCCTACGGCATGGGTGACGACTTCCTCAAGAAGCCGGACGGCACCGTGCAGGCGGCGTACGACTCCTGGATGGCCTTCTACAACAAGCACCAGAACAGCCGCACCGGGGTGAACTTCGAGAAGTGGAAGGACGAGGTCCGCGCGGATCATCCGGAGTGGATCGAGGCCCGCGACTGGTACGACAAGAACATCCTCGACACCGACGGCTGGAAGAACCTCGTCAAGACGTACAAGGACAACATCACCGACCCGTCGAACGTGAAGCCGCCCGCGTTCACCGACCAGTCCGACTGGATCGACGACGAGATCTCGACCGGCTCGGGCTTCAAACCGCCGGCAGTCAACCCGACGTTCAAGGGTGACACCGCCTCGACCAGCGGCGTGGCGGTCAACACCGCCGCCCTGAAGTGGTTCGCCGAGCACGTGCTGGGCAGTATCACCGGCGCCGGGAAGATCCTGCTCACCACGGCCGACCAGGTGGGCGCGATCGACCCGCGTCCCGGCGCCTTCGCCCGGGCCGAGGTGCTGCGGCAGGCGATCGTCGGGGCGACGGCCCAGGACGGCGGCGTCAAGGGCGACATGAAGGACATGCTCGTCAACATGGACACCGCCCTGCTCGCGGTGCAGGCCGCCCTGCTGAAGATGGCCGCGGAGTACGAGAACCTCGAAGAGCTCAACGCCCTCACCACCGACAAGCTCAGCGAGATCATGGGTGACTCCTTCACGGGCCTGGAGAACCTGAAGACCTACGGCCAGAAGATCGTCAAGACCGACGGAAACTGACGCGGGCGAACAGGTCTCACCGCTCGCGAAGAGGGACAGGGCATGGGCAACGGTCTCGGTGACAGCAAGCTCGACGGGTGGAACGACCCCGCGGAGGAGGCGGCCACCTTCCCACCGAAGGTGGTCCCCGTCAGCGACCTGTACGACTACCAGACCTGGGCGAAGGAGACCCGGGGCTGGCGGAAGCTCGAGGCCGCGGTGAACGGCGGCGCCGCGCTGACCACCGAGAGCGGGCGGGACCACGCCGAAACGCTGGTGAGCGTCCGGTCCGTCGTCGAGACCGCGCAGGCCTTCCAGGCGACCCAGGACCTGCTGATCTGGCTCGAACAGACCATCCGTACCGCTGTCACCTCGATGGTCGGCGACGACAAGGCGTGGAAGGGGCCGGCAGCCAACGGGTTCCGCGACAAGATGAACTACTACGCCGACCTGCTCGGCAAGCAGGCAGAGCACCTGGCCGGCGGCGCAATCCCGGACTCCACCACGGCGGCCAACAGCATCAACTCCTCGACCAACCGCAACTCGCTGCCGTCGCAGCTCTACGACGCCGCCAACCATCTGTCCTGGGCCCAGCAGACGATCAGCTACCTGGACCGCGCCTGGGCGTCGATCGCCTCGAACAACGGCGTCGGCAGCGGCAGCGGCCCGGTGCCGATCAGCGGCACCGAGTACGAGAAGCCGATGGCCCAGCAGATGTCCGAGGTCGTCCACACGGTCGCCGAGCAGTACAAGATGACCACCGACAGGGCGGGGACGTCCGGGGTCACCATGCCCACGCCCAGCGTCACCACGCCGACGATGCCGAACTTCACGACGCCGAACCTCACGACGCCGAACCTCACGACCCCGCCGACGGTCCCCCCGCCGGTGTTCACCACGCCCTCCATCGGTGGCGTCACCACTCCACCCGTCAACGCGCCGCCGAACATCACGGTGCCCACGATCACCCCGCCGAACCTGTCCGGTATCGGCGGCCCGGGCCTCGGCCAGGGTCCGGGGACCATCACCCCGCCGTCGTTCTCGGGACCCGGTGCGATCGGCGGTCCCACACCCGGCGGCGGCAGCGGGCTGCCCGGCTTCGACGCGCCGGGCATCAACGGGCCGGGGGGCGTGGGCTTCCCCGGCGGTGGCGGCCTACCGGGCGGTGGCGGCGTGCCGGGTGGATTCGTCCCCGGTGTGGTTCCGCCGGGCATCAAGCCGCCGGGCTCGGCCAACCTCGGCGGCGGCGCGGGCGGCGCCGGTTCGGTCAAGCCGCCGTCGTTCTCCGGACCGGGTGAGGTGGGCGGCCTGAAGCCCGGGGCGGGCACAGGCGCAGGCATCGGCAGACCGGGCGGCGGGTTCACCGCGCCGGGCGTCCCCGGCTTCGGCTCGCCCGGCGGCGCCGGCCCCGGCGCGGGCGGTAGCCCGAGCCTGCCGGAGAAGCCGGACGCGAACGGGCTGCTCGGCAACAGCGACGACTTCGCCCCCGGCGTCGTCGGCGGTGTGGACATCCCGGCCGCCCCCGGCGGCGCCGTGCCCGGTGGCGGTGGCTTCCAGTCACCGATGATGCCGGGCATGCCCGGCGCGGGCGCTCCCGGCGCCGGTGCCGGTGGTGGATCCGGCGTCCCCGAGGCGCCTGACGCAAAGGGCCTGGTGGAGGGCGACGAGGCGGACTGGCGGTCACCCGGGTTCGACGGCGTGCAGGTCCCCGGCGCGCCGGCCGGCGCCTCGTCCGGCGGCGCCGGGCTCGGTGCGGGCATGCCGCCCATGCCCGGCATGCCGGGGCCCGCGGGCGGCGCGAACAATCCCGGTGGGACCGAGTCGCCCGACGCCCGGGGACTCGTCAGCGGCGATCCTGAGACCTGGGGACCGGTGGGCGTGGACGCGGGCGTACCGGACGGGTCGGGCGGTGCGCCGGCCGGTGGTGACGGGCTCGGCGTCGACGGCCCGCAGATCCCGGCCGCCCCGCCCGTGGCTCCGGGCGTCGGCGTCGACTCGCCGGTGGCGGCGCCGGCCGGCCCCGCCATGCCGATGATGCCCGGAGCGCCGGGCGCCGGTGCGGGCACGCCCGGCGGCGGTGTGCCGGACGCGCCCGACGCCTCCGGGCTGATCCAGGCCGACCTCGACGACTGGCGCCCGTCGACCCCCGACACCGGCACACCGCAGGCGCCGACGGGAGCGGACGCGGGCGGTGTCGGGCTGGGGGAGCCGGCCCACTCCGCGTCGGTCGTGCCGCCGAGCACCGGTGCGACGCCGCCGGTGGCCGGTGTGGTGCCGCCAATGGCCGGCCCGCCGGGCGGCAACGCGCCGGCCGGGACCACACCCCGGACCGCGCCCGACGCGTCCGGCCTGATCCGGCCGGACGAGGCCGACTGGACCCCGGCCGGACCGGGGGACGGCGCGCCGGAGACGGGCGGCGGCACGGCGGCCGGTGGCGCGGGACTCGACGGCTCCGCGCCGGTCGCCGGTGTGCCCGGCCCGCAGCCGGGGCCGGGCGACGCCACGGCGGGCGGCGGCACGGGCCCCGACGGTTCCGCGCCGGTCACCGGCGTGCCGGGCTCGCAACCGGGGCCGGACGGTCCGCCCGCCGGCCCGGGTCCGGGCGTGCCGGAGGCCGCCGCCGAGGAACCGGCCGCGCCGGAGGTTCCGGCAGCGCCCGTGTCCACCATCGGCGGTTCGTCGCCGGGTGCGCCCGTACCCGAGGTGATCGCACCGCCGACGGCGGTGGAGGTGCCGACCGTGGTCGACCTGTCCCCGGCGGTGGAACCGCCGCCGCGGGCCGAGCCGCCCGCGGCCGTCGCGCCGCCCACGGCCGTCGCGCCGCCTCCGGGCGTCGCGTCGCCTCCGGCCCTCGCGGAGCCGGCGGTCGGCGGTGTCGTGGCGGCTCCGGTGATCGTGGGC
>NZ_WBKS01000197.1:0-7044 GCF_008868145.1 Micromonospora sp. AMSO1212t | reverse complement strand
TGCGCACCCTGCCCGCACCCCGGATCCTGCTCGGCGACCTCAACCTGCCCGCCGGCCCCGCCGCCGCGCTCACCCGCTGGCAGCCCCTGGCCCGCCGCCCCACCTACCCGGCCGGGCAACCCCGCGTCCAGCTCGACCACATCCTCGCCGACCGGCACGGCCTCGACCGGCTCCCACCCGTCACCGCCGTCCACACCCCGCTGGCCACCATCTCCGACCACCGGCCCCTCGTCGTCGACCTCGGCTGACGCTCAGCCCAGACCGCTCTGCCGCCGCGCCGCCTCCACCGCGTTGCGGAACAACATCGCCACGGTCGTCGGACCCACCCCGCCCACACGCGGCGTGATCGCACCCGCCACCTCGGCGCACGACTCGTCCACGTCCGGCAGCAACCGCCGCCCCTCGTACCGCACGCCGCCACCGACCACCACCGCACCCGGACGCACATGCTCCGGCCGCACGATCCCCGGCACCCCCGCCGCCGCGATCAGGATCTCTGCCCGCCGCGTGTACCGCGGCCAGTCCGCCACCCCCGTGTGCACCACCGTCACCGCCGCGTTCGCCGTCGGCCGCTTCTGCGCCAGCAACATCGCCAACGGACGGCCCAACGTCGCACCCCGGCCCAGGATCACCACCTCCCGGCCCGCCACCGGCACACCGTGGAACGCCAGCAACGCCTCGATCCCCGCCGGCGTACACGGCAGCGGACCCGGCAACCCCAACGCCAGCCGGCCCATGTTCACCGGATGCATCCCGTCCACGTCCTTGTCCGGATCCAGCACCGCCAACGCCCGGTCGTAATCCAGGTGACCCGGAATCGGGTACTGCACCAGCACCCCGTGCACCGTATTGTCCGCGTTGAAATCCGCCAGCACCGCGTGCAGATCCGCCTGCGACGCCGACGCCGGCAGATGCATGTGCGGCGACACGAAACCCAGCTCCGCCGCCTGCCGTTGCTTGATCCGGATATAACCCGCGCTCGCGTCGTCGTCACCCACCAGCACCGTCGCCAGCGCCGGCGTCACCCCCGCCGCACGCAGCTCCGCCACCGACGCGGCGACCTCCGACAAGACCCGCTCCGCCACCGGGACACCCGGCAGCAACCGCGCAGAAGACATACGACACCTCGCCCGCGGAGGCCCAGGCGGTCGACCCCCACGACGAGCTCCCCGATGGTTCACCCATCCCCGTGCCGCCAGTCGCGTTCCCCCTCAGCCTGCCACAGCCTCCGCCGCCACCGCATCCACCACCGTCTGCCACCCCGGCAACGCCGCCAGCAAACCGTCCGCCCGCCGCCGCCGATCCGCCGCCGACGCCACCCCCAGATCCGCCAGCACCGCCCCGAACGCCCGCTCCCGCTCCGGCGCCACCGGACCCAACACCACATGACACCGCGCGTACGTCACCAGCACCCAGAACATCGCCTCCCGATGCCGGCCCGCCTCGACCAGCTCAGCCGCACCGTCGAACACCAACGGACGCCCCGCCGCACCCAGATCCGCCCCGAACGCGAATTCCTCCCGCGGCAACCGCGCCACCTCGTCGAACACCACCGCCAACCCGGCCAGATGCTCCCGCACCCGCGCCGCGTCCACACCCGCCCCGCCGCCGTCGAGCGTGTCCAGCAGCTCCGGATACCGATCCGCGAACCCGAACCGCGACAGCACCCGCTCGGCCCGCACGTACCGCCGCCGCACCGTCGGATCCGCCAGCCCCGCCACCGCCGGCCACACCGCCAGCAACGACGTCGGAAACACCCACGCCAGCACCTGCTCCGCCACCGGCGCCGAACCGCGGTCCGCCCGCAACCCGGCCTCGATCCGCCGCCGCACGCCCGCGCACCGCGCCCGCACCCACACCGGATCCGCGAACCCCGCCGCCACCCGCTCCCGCACCGCGGCCAGCCGGCCCGACGGATCCGCGATCACCCCATCGGTACGGAACATCGGCGCGAACACCCACGACCCCAGCACGTCCTCCGGGCCACCCAACTCCTCCCACGTGACAGTGCTGACCTCCAGCAGCACCCCCCGGTGCACGAACTTGCCCACCTTCGCGCCGACGTTCCAGCGCACCAGTAACACGTCCACGTCCGACCACACCGGCAGCAGCGCGTCGTCCGGCAACCCCACAGTCGACCCGCTGAAGAACGCCCCCTCGATCGACGGATCGACGCGCATCTGCTCCCGCACCCACCCGACCGCCACCGCCCGTGCCGCACCAACTCGCATCCCGCCGATCCTGCCAGCCCGGCAACGCCCACACCCGCCCTCATTGACACGGAAGGTTGTCGATCGGACACAGAACGTGGAACATCGATACAAGTGACTGTCGTCGAATCGTGTGGGGCGATGCAATGGCGGGCTACTATCCGATCCTCAAAGGCCGAAAAGCCGAATTCCGGGCCCTCGACCACATCGCGGATGAGTTGGTGCCGCACATCCTCCCGATCTTCGACGTGCCACCGTCCGACCAGGGTCCGATCAAGGCCGCCTCCGCCTTCAGCCAACGCGCGCAGGAATCCATCCCACGCGACATGGCCATCGCTGTCGACGTGCGTCACCTCCCGGAGCCCACCACCGGTATCCGCCGACCACTCCAGGACATCGCCGACGACCTGCACCGATGGGGGATCCCCGCCCTGCCCGTCGCCCACCTGCACGACACCCCCGCACAACTGGCGGACGTCCGTGACGCCGCCGCCCCGTACGGCGGCGTCATACGGCTCCCCGCCGACCACACCGAACCGGACGCGGCCGAAACCGGCGCCCGACTGAGTCACGTTCTGTCCGCCACCGAACTGCATCCCGAGGACTGCATCCTCATCCTCGACGTCGCTGAGGTGTCCTCCGACCGGGACCTCACCAGCGCCGAACCCTTGGTCCGTAAACACCTCGCATGGGCCCGGCGCCATCCCTGGAAGACAGTCGTCGTCGCCGCGGGTGCCATGCCCGCGAACATCTCCCACGTGCCGGCCCACACGGCCACCCCGCTGCGCCGGAGGGACTTCGATCTCTGGAAGCGGCTACAGGAGCACGACATCCAGTTCGCCGACTACGGCATCACCTGTCCCCGCATGAGCTCCGGAGCACGCGGGCCGGCACCGAACATCCGCTACACCCACCACGACGCCTGGTGGGCCTACCGAGGCACGCGCGACGGCAACGGCAACATCGGCATCTACGACATCTGCAAGGCCCTTGTGTCCGCCGACCACTGGCCAGCCGCCGGACGGCACCTCTCCTGGGGAGACGAACAGATCGTCCTGCGCGCCGCCGGCCATGCCGGGACCGGCGTCGCCACGGATTGGATCGCTTGGGGAACGTCACACCACCTGGCGTACGTGACCGCTCAACTCGGCCTGACCACTACCGCTTGAGCAACCCCGACAACGCCCGGTTGGTGCGGTTCGCCGCCACCGCCGCCCGCTGCTGACCCGCCGTCACCTCGATGTACGTCTGCGACGACGCCAACGACGCGTGCCCCAGCAACCGCATGATCTCAGCCGCGCTCGCTCCGTCCTCCGCCAGCCGCGTCGCGAACGTGTGCCGCAACGCGTGCAACCGCGCGCCCCGCGGCACCCGGTCACCGATGCCCGCCCGCCGGTAACACGACTCCACCAGGTACTGCAGCCCACCCCGCCGCAACGCCTCACCCTGACGGTCCACCAGGAACGGCGCGTCCGGCCGCACGCTGCGCGACCCGAACCGGTGCCGCCGACTGTCCAGATAACCGGCCAGCACCCGGTCCACGGCGTCCTCGATCGGCACCGTACGCGGCCGCCCGCCCTTGCCCGCCACGTCCACCCGCCGCTCGCCGGCGCGCCCGGCCACCGACGACACCCGCAGCGCCAGCAACTCCGACAACCGCAACCCCGCGCACAACGCCAGCGCCAGCACCGCCAGGTCGCGCTCCGGCCACGGATCACGCTGCCGGCCCTCCGCGCGCGCCACCGCCGCCAGGAGTTCCTCCGGGGTGTCCTCGCCCCGCAGCGGCTTGGGCCGGGGGAGAGGCGTGCGGGGCCGGCCCACCGCAGGCATCGGATTTCCCGGTACGACGCCCTCGGCGACCAGGAACGTGAAGAAGCTGTTCCACGTCGACCAGGCGCGATGGACCGACGCGGCGGCGCGGGGAGCGGCGAACCGCGCGAACGCCGCGCGCATCACGCGGGGGGAGAGGGCGCTGACCGCCAGCCGGTCCAGGGGGAGGGGAGTGGTGTCACCGTCCGCCGCCACCAGCTCGGCCACTGTGGTCAGATCCCTCCGGTACGCGGCCAGGGTGTGCGGTGAGGGCTTACGGGTGGCCCGGGCGGTGAGAAACTCCTCGATGAGAGCCCTCACCCTTTCGTCCGGTTTGTCATGCATAAGGGATATTATGCATGATTCTCGCGTTCCCACCAGGAGCACCACCGGGGGAGAGTGGCGAGCCTCCACATCCGGCCACCGCCCCCGCCGCACCCGGGCCGCCCACCTCGTCGATCATGAAGTTGGCGGCGACAAAACGGGCGCCGATTGCCGTCAACTTCATGATCGACGGAGCCTGGGGTGGGGCGAGTGGGCGTAGCCGGGGTGGGTTGGGCGTGGAGCGCTGAGTGCGGGGGGCACTCCAGGGCTACGGAGTCGCCGCGTGCGAATGACGGCGCGACCGGTGCCCGCGCCGGTGGATCAGCACCTCAGCGCTGATCACCTGAGGCGGGCTCGGGCCGCTCACTGTGGCCGAATGAGTGTGCCGGCGCCCGCGCGTCACAGCGTTTGCAAGCCACGCAAGGGAGTAGGTGTCCTATGAACGCCGGTCGCTCCTGGCGGTCAGCTCGCTATGGGGTGCCCGGGGAGGCCCGCCTCCTCGTTACTTGACATAATGTACATTATCGAATCCGGCGACGGGGTGCTCAGCCAGGCTTTATGTCCTCCGCGCCGAGCGCGTCCGACATCGCCTTCAGAACCTTGTCCATCCGTGGCCGGCCACTGGCGGCCGGCTCCTCGGACAGTCGTGCGAGCGCCGCGTCGACCTCTGTCTTGAGCGCCTGCCGCTGCGCCGCGTCGCCCGAGTCGAGCGCCTTCTGGACTCGCGGCGTCAGGTCGGACAGCCAGCTCAGTGCATCCAGGTCCGGCAGGGCCCCCGACCGTTGCGGAGCCCGCTGCCGGGCGTCGGTGAAGCGGCTTCCCCCGAAGTGCGCCAGCGCGGCAGCGACCTCACCCGGCGGCTGTTGCACCTGGTCGAGATCGAGCAGCACCAGGGCCAGCCGGCCGTCGACCGGGCTGCGGCCGGTGAGCCGACGATCGATCGTCGAGGCGGTGGCCGGCACCAGCAACACCGATGCGGCTCTCTGCTTCCGGCCGCCCGGCGGTAGCGGCTGGTCGAGGACGACAGCCTCGATCTCGGCCCACGCCACCAGCCGGTCGATCCCGGCGACCCGCAGGTCCAGCCCGTCGGCGCCGATGCGGAACCGGAACGGCCTGAGCTGGTAGGCGACGAACACGCCGGCCGCCAGCATCCAGAGGCCGACAAAAGCCCACCTGACGGTCGACGAGGGCGTGAGATAGAGCAGCGGAGCCATGCCGACGAGGAAGATCGCGAGGCCGCTCCACAGCGTCTGTCGGCTTCTGCGCAGCTCCATGGCGGCACCTCGTCCCTTGTGGCCTGTCCCGGGAAGGCTCTACATGGTGGCACGGGCGATGCGCTCTCGTGATCATCCGAACGTTCCGGCGTGGTCATGAGGAGTGGGCCCGTCGACCGGCGCCTCTCCCCTGCGCCGGCCGGCGCGACGATCAGCTCAGACCGGCTGCGGGTCGCGGTCCTCGGCCTCGCCCGCCTCCTGGACGTCCTCGACTGACCGCAGATCGGGCATGGCGCGCACAGCGGGCGCGAGTGCGGCGACGACGGCGAGCGCCAGCATGACGGCTGCGAAACTGCCGAACACCATCGGGGCCGGTACCCGGTCGATCAGCAGACCGGACAGCGCCGGGCCGAACGGCGCGACGATCAGCGCGATGAAGCTGGTGGCGGCGTTGGCCCTGCCCTGGAGGTCGCCGGGGGTCAGCAGCGTCTGCAGGGTCAGCATGCTGATGTTGGCCGCTGGTACGACGAGGACGCAGGCGCCGGCCAGCGCGCCGAGGACCAGTCCGTTGTCGGTGGTGGCCATGGCGGCGGTCAGGATGCCGCAGGCCCAGACGACCGCGAGGATCAGCCAGCGGGTGGGTATCCGGGCGGTCAGCCAGGACGCGACGAGTGACCCGGCGACGGCGCCGAGCCCGACGCACGCCATGACGGTTCCGGCGGACAGGCCGGAGGCGCCGTTGCGGACCGGCACGACGATGATCGCCAGGAGCACGCCGGCGAACGCGAAGTTCAGGACGGCGCCGCTGAGCAGCGTGAACCGCAGTGAGGGGTGGCGCCACAGGAAGCGGACACCGGCGACCGCCTGCCGGGGCAGGGACTCCCCCGGCGTGGTCAGGGACCGGCCGAGCGGGCCGCGCAGCAGGGCCACGGCGACGAGGGAGACGGCGTAGGAGATCGCGTCGACGAGGAACGGCAGTGCCGGGGTGAGGCCGAACAGGAAGCCGCCGAGCGGCGGGCCGGCCAGGTGTACGACGCCGTTGCGGGTTTCGTTGAACACGGTCGCCGTACGCAGGTCGCGGGCCGGGACGACGGCGCGGGTGGCTGCCGCGGCGGCGGGTTGCAGCGCGGCGCCGAGACCGGCGGTGGCGGCGGCGAGGACGGCGATCAGCAGGACCGGTGCGTCTCCGACGAGGGCGAGCGCGGTGACGCCGGTGACCGCGAGGAGCGCGCCGCCGTCGCAGCAGAGCATGAGGATGCGCCGGTCGCGGCGGTCGGCGAGCAGGCCGGCGGGCAGGAGTACGAGGACGAGGGCCATGCCCTCGGCGAAGGCGACGAGGCCGGCGTCGGTGGCGGAGCCGGTCATCATCAGGACGAGTAGCGGTGTGGCGACGGCGGTGACCTGGGTGCCGAGTTTGGAGGCGGTCCGGGCGACGGTGATCAGGAGGAAGTCGCGGTTGTGTCGCAGGCCGGTGGGCGGCATGGGGG
>NZ_WBKS01000196.1:0-7323 GCF_008868145.1 Micromonospora sp. AMSO1212t | reverse complement strand
CCGGGGAAGACGGTCACGCCCGCCGCGGCTGCCGCCGCTGTCACCGTCATGTCGTCGGCGCCGTCGGGCAGGCGTACCCACAGGTGCAGGCCGCCGCGCGGGACCGCGCGCGGCGCCAGCTGCGGCAGGTGGCGGTCCAGCGCGGCGAGCAGCGCCTCCCGGCGGGCCCGCAGTTGCACGCGCAGCGTGCGGCGGTGCCGGTCCCAGGCCGGTGAGGTGAGGAACTCCACGGCGGCCTGTTGCAGCGGCCCGGCGACGAAGAGGTCGTCGAGCAGGCGGGCGGCGCGCAGCCGTGCCCCGGCCGGCCCGCGCGCGCCGATCGCGGCGATCCGCAGGCCGGGCGCTGTGGACTTGGTCAGCGAACGCAGGTGGACGACGTGCCCGTCCGGGTCGTCGGCGGCCAGCGGCGGCGGGGCCTCGCCGTCGATGGTGAGGTCGCGGGCGTAGTCGTCCTCGACCAGGAACGCCCCGGCCTCGCGCACCGCCTCGGCGACCTGGGCGCGTCGGGCGGGGGAGAGCGTCGCGCCGTGCGGATTGGCGTAGAGCGGCTGGCAGTAGAACAGGCGGGCGCCGGTACGGGCGAACGCGGCGGCGAGCTGGTCGGGGCGTACCCCGTCGGCGTCGGCGGGTACGGGCACCACCCGCAGCCCGGCGGCGCGCGCGGCGGCGAGCGCGCCCAGGTAGGTGGGGGACTCGACCAGCACCGTGTCGCCGGGCGTGGTGAGCGTCCTCAGCGTCGAGGAGAGCGCCGCCTGGCCGCCCGGGCAGATCACCATGTCCTCGGCGCGTAGTCCGCCGCCCGCCTCGCGGGCGAACCAGGCACGCAGGTCGAGGCGCCCCTCGACCGGGCCGCGCTGCCACGCGGCGGGCTGCCGGGCCGCGCGGGCGAGTGCTGCGCCGAGCGCGGCGGCCGGCTGGAGGTCCGGGTCCAGATAGCCTCCGGTCAGCGGGATCGCGCCCGACGGCGGTAACGCCAGCAGCGCCTGCATCTCCTCCTCACCGCCCCGCCGCGAGCCCAGCGCGACCGTCTGCCACGACAGGTCCGCCCGCGGTGGGTCGGCGCGCCTGGCGGCCACGTACGCGCCGCGACCCGGCCGCGTCTCCACCAGCCCGTCCGCGACGAGCCGCCGGGTCGCCTCGGCGACTGTCACGGGGGAGACGTGATGGTGCGCGGTCAGCTCCCGTACCGACGGCAGCCGCGTGCCGGGGGCGGCGTCAGCGGCCAGCGCACCCAGATGCCGGACCACACGGTCGATAGCGCTACCATCATTCATGACAGCACAGAGTAGCGCTACTGCGCGCACGACGGTAACGGTGAGACCGGGCGCCGGGATCGCCCTCGGCGCGCTGGGTGTGCTGGCATTCAGCATGTCGCTGCCGGCCACCCGCGTCGCGGTGCACACACTCGACCCGTGGTTCGTCGCGTTCGGACGGGCGGTCGGCGCGGCGCTGCTCGCGTGGGGCTACCTGCGGCTGACCGGCGCGCCGCGCCCCACCCGGGACCAGTGGCGACGGCTGTCGATCGTCGCACTCGGCGTCGTGGTCGGCTTCCCGCTGTTCACCTCGCTGGCGCTCACCACGCAGACGTCGGCGCACGGCGCGGTGGTCGTCACGGTGCTGCCCGCCATGACCGCCGTGTTCGCGGTGCTGCGGGCCGGCGAACGGCCGCCGCCGCTGTTCTGGATCGCCGGCGCCGCCGGTCTGGCGCTGGTGCTCGCCTTCCTCGCCGCCGGCGGCTCGATGCGCGGCGCGCTGTCCGCGGCCGACGTGTTCCTGCTCGCCGCCGTGGTGCTCTGCGGCCTCGGGTACGCCGAGGGCGGCAGGCTGGCCCGCGAACTCGGCGGCGCCCGCACGATCTGCTGGGCGTTGCTGCTGTCGCTCCCGGTCACCGTGCCGATCACGGCGGTGGCCGCTCTCGTCCACCCTCCGCAGGGCGGCGTGGCGACCTGGGCCGGGTTCGGCTACCTCACAGTGGTGTCGATGTTCCTCGGCTTCTTCGCCTGGTACGCCGGGCTGGCCCGGGGCGGCATCGCCAAGGTCGGCCAGATCCAGCTCGTCCAGCCGGTGCTCACGTTGATCTGGTCGGCAGCGCTGCTCGGTGAGGCGGTCACGCCCGGCGCGCTGGTGGTGGCGGGTGCGGTGCTCGCCTGCGTCGTGCTCATCCAGCGCACCCGGGGCGGCGCGACGCCGGCGCGCGCCCCGGGCGGGCCGTCCTCAGCGGGCCGGCCCAGCCCGGGCGGGCCGTCCTCAGCAGGCCGCGACGGTGCCGGTCACGCCGGAGATGTACGCGTGGCTGACGAAGTGTCCTGACGCGAGCCGGTTCCACTGGGTGGTGGTCCGGTACGGGCCGCTCACCGACTGGCCGACGACCGAGCACTCGATCGGCACGTTGGCGTAGGTGGCGGCCAGGCCGACGACCGGGTTGCTTGTGCCGGGGCCGGATCGGATGTTGAGCGGGCCGCTGCCGATCCGGCCCCGGGCGCCGGTGCCGGTCCAGAGGTAGGCGACGTCTACCCAGGCGTTGTCGGTCAGCAGCAGACCGTCCCAGAACGTGCCGTCGGCGAGGTCGATGCCGGCCGGGCTGCCCACCGTGCGCCCGAACTGGTCCCGGCCGCCGTTGTAGCCGCTCTGGTACGCGGCCTGCGCCTCGGGGCGGCCCTGCGGCAGGTCCTTCCACATCTCCCGGGTGCTGCTGGGGTTCCAGTAGTCGTCCCTGGTGTTCCACGGTCCGATGTCCCAGACCGGGGCGTACTCGCAGCGGCTCCGGGTGGTGGTGCAGACCCGCACGGTGTAGTCGCCGGTGTTCTTCGGCGCGAGGCCGCGGGCCGACGGCAGCGCGACGAAGTGGTCCCGCGAGACGATCACGTGCCCGTTGGCGGTGGTGCCGCCGACCAGGCCCTCCCGGGTGGCGTACACCCGGTAGGTGAGGCCCGGGGTGGCGGCCGTGACGGCGGCGACCGAGTCGGCGACGAGCCGGACGGTGCGCACGGTGGGCGCGGCGGACGGCCGTTCGGCGGTGAGGGCCACCCGGATCTGCACCCGGGTGACGGGCTGGTCGAACACGGCCTCGCCGGACACGGACCGCCACTCGGTCCACGCGCCCGACCGCCAGCCGCGCGCCGCCACCTCGACGGCGCCGCCCCGGCCGGTTGTCGCGGCGATGTCGGCCCGGACCCGGTTGGCCGGTGCGGCGAGCGGGTGGGGTGCGGTGACGAGCATGCCCTCGGCCGCCTGCCGGCGCTGCGCGGCCGGTCGGCTCGCCGCGTCGGCGAGGCCCAGTCCGGCGCCGGACCAGCGGACGTTGACGTCGTCGGAGTCGACGACAGTCAGGGCGGCGCTCCACGTGTTGCCGGTCGCAGCCGGTTCCGCCAGGGGTGCGGCGGACGCCGGCGAGACGGCCAGGACGGCGGCGATCGCGCCGGCGACCGCCGCCAGCGGGCGGCTCGTGCGGGGACGGGGCATGGCGCTCCTCGTGAGGGCGTGAAGTGATGAACTTCGATGTCAGGGTGACGTGCAGGCAACCATCGATCACGCGCCCCGTCAAGACGCCGCCCCGCGCGCCCGGACGCCCCGAACAGTGCAAAAAACCTGCAAACGCCAGCTCTTGCCTTCCTGGAAAGCGCTTTCATACGATTGCGTTACATCGATGTTTCATGTGCGATCCGGGCATCGCAGATGAACGACATTCGCCGGCGACGCGCCTGATCGCGTCGCGGCTCCTCATTATTCCCATTCGGTGACTGCCGCTGCTCGGCGGCAATTCCCGCATGCTCGAAAAAGAAATGAGTCGACATGAGAAGACCAGTCGCGCTGCGACTCCACGCGGCACTGGCCACGGCGGTCGTGGGAATCGCCGTCGCCGTGGTGCTGCCGTCCCCGCAGGCGTCGGCGGCGGCCGGCAGCGCCACCGGCTACGCCACCCAGAACGGCGGCACCACCGGCGGCGCGGGCGGGCAGACCGTACGCGCCACCACCGGCACCGCCATCCACGCCGCGCTGTGCGGCCGGGCCAGCAGCAGCACCCCGATCATCATCGAGGTGACCGGGACCATCAACCACGGCAACACCAGCAAGGTCTCCGGATCGAGCTGCAACACCGCGGACGGCGTGATCGAGCTGAAGCAGATCAGCAACGTCACCATCATCGGCGTGGGCAGCGGCGCCGTCTTCGACCAGCTCGGCATCCACATCCGCGACTCCCGCAACATCATCATCCGCAACGTGACGGTGCGGAACGTCAAGAAGTCCGGCTCGCCCACCTCCAACGGCGGCGACGCGATCGGCATGGAGAGCAGCGTCCGCAACGTGTGGGTCGACCACGTGACGCTGGAGGCGTCCGGCGGGGAGTCCGAGGGCTACGACGGCCTGTTCGACATGAAGGACGACACCCAGTACGTGACGCTGTCGTACAGCATCCTGCGCAACTCCGGCCGCGGCGGCCTCATCGGGTCCAGCGAGAGCGACCGCGGCAACGGCTACATCACGTTCGAGCACAACCTGTACGAGAACATCGACTCCCGTACGCCGCTGCTGCGCGGCGGCATCGCCCACATGTTCAACAACCACTACAACGGGCTGCACGAGTCGGGCATCAACTCCCGGGCCGGCGCGCGGGCCAAGGTGGACAACAACTACTTCCGCAACTCCAAGGACGTGCTCGGCACGTTCTACACCAGCGAGCGCGGCACCTGGCAGGTCAGCGGCAACATCTTCGACAACGTGACCTGGTCCTCGCCTGGGAGCGACAACTACCCGGCGGGTCCGAACGTGACGTCCACGACCACCGTGAGCGTCCCGTACTCCTACCGGCTCGACGCGGCGAGCTGCGTGCCGGACATCGTGCGGCAGACGGCGGGCGCCAACACCGGCCTGCGGGTGTCCGACGGCAACTGCACGCCGCAGTCTCCGGCGCCGACCACGCCGGGGCCGACCACGCCCGCGCCCACCACGCCGCCGCCCGGGACGACCACGCCGCCGCCGTCCGGCGGGACCAACCTGAGCCTCGTCTCCGGCGCCGGCGCCGACGGGTCCAGCAAGGCCGACGGCACCAGCTACGGCAACGTGCGCGACGGCAACCTGAGCACGTACTGGTCGCCGTCCGGGTCGACCGGCACCGTCTCGATCAAGTGGGGCTCGGCCATCACTGTGTCCCGCGTGGTCATCCGCGAGCCGTCGGGCACCTCGGGTTCGATCGGGTCGTGGCAGCTCGTCAACAACGACACCGGCGCGGTGCTCGCCTCCGGCAGCGGGGCCGGCCAGATCACGTTCGCCGCGACCTCGCTGAAGAAGATCAACTTCAAGATCAACAGCTCCGGCGGTACGCCGAGAGTCGGCGAGTTCGAGACGTACGCCAGTTAGCAGTCACACACGAGCGGGGGCGGCCGATCCGGCCGCCCCCGCCCTCGTGCGTGTCCCCGGTCAGAGGGTGAGCACGACCGTGGAGATGCTCCGCGCGCCGACGTTCACCGTCACCTGGTTGCCGTTCACGCCCACCGGCTGGCTCGCCGCGCTGGCGTTCTGCGACGTGGCCACGTACTCCGCCCGGCTGACGTTCTGCGGCGCCTGGATGATCGCGTTGTTCACCGCGCTGGTGGACCGGTTGAGGATCACCAGCGTGACCTTCCCGTCGCCGGAATAGGCGGTCACCTCCAGCGGCGAGGCCTTCGAGCTCTTGGCCAGGGCGACCCGCTGATAGCCGGGACGCACGTACTTCGCGTACTGCGAGAACGCGTACCCGCGCTTGAGCGGCGCACCCGCCACGGTGCCGTACGCGGACTCCCCGTCACCGATGAACGAGTAGTAGCGCTTGCCGTACCACCACACGTACGCGCTCCAGTTCGACTCCATCGACTTGTGCACGGTTCGCATGATGTCGTCGAGCGTCTCGTTCCAGGCCGCGGCGTTGGCCGGGTTGCCCCAGATGTTCGAGCCGCCGCCATCGGCCTCGTGCAGGTTCCACTCGGTCATCCACACCGGCTTGTTGTACTGCTGCGCCAGCGTGTACGGCTTCAGCCGGCCGGACGCCTCGGTGCCGTAGAGGTGACCGCCGATGTAGCCGATGTTGTTGCGGGCCGCCGCGTCGTTGAGCGTCGGGTCGGTGTAGCCGTAGTTCAGGTTCACCGCCTCGGCGACCATCAACTTCGTGTTCTGCACCTTGGCGCCCTGCTCCCGCACGAAGGTCTGCAGCTCGGTGCCGCTCCAGTCCATCGAGTCGTAGTCCGGGTGCCAGTCCGGCTCGTTCTGCACGGACGTGACGTCGATGGTCACGCCCTGGCTGCGCATGTACTGGACGTAGCTGTTGAGGTGGCCGGCGTAGTCGTCGTAGTAGTCGGTGCGCAGCTTGCCGCCGTTGATCCGGCTGTTGTTGGTCTTCCAGGCCGCCGGGGCGGTCCACGGCGACGCCATGATCTTCACGTTCGACCCGTACGACTTGGCCGTCCGCAGCGCGCTGACCTGGGTTCCCCACTCGCCGGACACCGGCGAGATGCCGGTACGCACGATGGACAGGCCGAGCTGGTTGGGGCCGAGCCCGACGAGCGTCTGCGTCTCCGCCGTCGACCAGGCGCCGCCCCAGATGGACACGGCGGCGCCGAACCCGTCGATCGTCTGGTAGCGGCTGGCGGTGTTGACGGTGATGTCCGCCGCCCCGGTGGGCGGCGGGCTGCTCGGTGAGGTGGTCGGCGAACTCGTCGGCGACGTGGACGGCGAGGTGGACGGCGACATCGTCGGCGTCGTGCCGCCGGTGCAGGTCACCCCGTTGAGCGCGAAGCTCGTCGGCGCGGGGTTGCTGCTGGTCCATGCCCCGTTGAAGCCGAACGACGTGCTGCCGTTCGTGGGGATGGACCCGTTGTAGTCGACGTTGCGAGCGGTGACCGCCGCTCCGCTCTGCGTCACGGTGGCGTTCCACGCCTGGGTGACCGTCTGACCGGCGGCGTAGGACCAGGTGAGCGTCCAGCCGTTGACCGGGTCACCGAGGTTGGTGACTGTGACGTTCGCGCCGAAGCCGCCCTGCCACTGCGACGACACGGCGTAGGTGACCGCGCAGCTGGCGGCCGCCGCCCCGGCCGGCAGCGCAGCAGCCATCGCTGTCGACGCCAGCAGGACGGCCCCGGCCGACAACACCGCGGTACGGGTCGTCTGGTGCCTTCTCATCGGACCTCTCTCTCCTCGATCGGCCAGCTCAGCGCTGGAGCGTGAGCAGTCCGGGTCGGTAGGGCAGGAGGCCGTAGTCGCCGCCGGAGTTGGGGGAGCGGCCCTGGTAGAGCAGTTGGAGGTTGCAGGGGTCGACGGTGAAGGTCTGGTCGGCGGTGGTGCGGATCAGTT
>NZ_WBKS01000195.1:0-7374 GCF_008868145.1 Micromonospora sp. AMSO1212t | reverse complement strand
CCGCCACCGCCCGGTCAGCCCGGCTTCGGACCGCCGCCGAAGAAGAAGTGGCTCATGCCGGTACTCATCGGTGTCGCCGTCGTGGTGGTGTTCTGCTGCGGTGGACCGGCCCTGCTCGCCCTGACCGGCGACGAGAAGAGCCCCGGCGCGGCCGGCAGCGGCGCTCCCGTCGCCCCCGCCGCTGACGGCGCCGGGCTGGCCCCGACCTCCGCTCCCACCTCGGCCGCCGCGCCGCCGCCGGCCAAGAGCGAGAAGCCCGCCGACGCGCCGAAGGCCTACCGGATCGGCGACAAGGTACGCGGCGGCGACTTCGAGTTCACCGCACACAGCATCAAGTGCGGCATCGCCAAGGTCGGCAGCGACTTCCTGAACAAGAAGGCCCAGGGAAGCTTCTGCCGGGTCGTCCTGACCGCGAAGAACGTCACCAAGAAGGCGAAGCTGTTCCACGCCGACGGCACCGTCAGCGCCCTCGACGCGACCGGCCGGGAGTACGAGGCCGACGGCGAGGCCGCGATCTACGGCAACGAGAGCGGCGAGGGTTTCCTCGACGAGATCAACCCGGGGAACGCAGTGAAGGCGAACGTCTACTTCGACGTACCGAAGGGGACGAAGCTCGTGAAGCTGGTGTTCGACGCCGGGCTCTTCACCCTCGCGGAGGACGCGGAAGTCACCCTCTAGGTGCCGCTGCGCCGCCGCGCCGGTGTCAGTCGGCCAGCCGGCGGCGCAGCGTCATCTCGGTGCCGTTCGCGGTACGGCTCACGGTCATCTCCGCGAGCGCCTGGATCAGCGTCAGCCCGCGTCCCCGGAAACTCGACCCGCTCGACTCCCGCCAGCGCCCGCTGTCCCGGATGGTCGCGGTGACCGTACGATCGGCGATCGTCACCTCGACCTCGATCGTCGGGTCCACCGGGTCGACCGGGTGCTCGATCGCGTTCGCCGCCGCCTCGGAGACCGCCACCGTCAGGTCGAACAGGTCGGTCTCGCCGACCTGGTGGGCGACGAGGAAGTCCTCCAGCCGCTTGCGGAGCACGCTGAGCCGGGTCGGGTCGGCGGGCAGGCGCAGCGCGAACCGGTTCAGCTCGGCCGCCTCCAGCGCGAGCACCGCCACGTCGTCGTGCCGGGACCGCCCGGCCACCCGCGCCATGACGGCGTCGACCAGGTCCGCCACGTGCGCGGCGCGCGCCGTCGCGTCGGCCCGCAACTGGTCCAGCCCGGCGTCGATGCCCGCGGACCGGTCCTCGATCAGGCCGTCGGTGTAGAGCAGAAGCCGGCTGCCCGGGGCGAGTTCTCCCTCGGCGGCGGGGTAGACGGCGCCGGGAATGGCCCCGATCGGCGGTCCGAGGGCCCGATCGTGCAGGAAAGCCACGTCGTCACCTCGGATCAGCAGGGGTGAGGGATGGCCCGCGCTGGCGTACCGGATGCGGCCGGTGCGCGGGGAGAAGCCGAGACAGACCACAGTGGCGAAGGAGCCGCTGCCGGCGGAGTGGACCAGCCGGTTGAGCCGGGTCAGCGCCTCGCCCGGGTCGTAGCCCTCCAGGACGTACGCCCGCAGCGCGTTGCGGAGCTGGCCCATCGCCGCGGCGGCCCGCACGCCCTTGCCCACCACGTCACCGATGACCAGCACCACGTCGTCGTCGGCGGTGGCCATCACGTCGTACCAGTCGCCGCCGACCTCCACGTCGGCGCTGCCGGGCAGATAACGGCTGGCCACCAGCGCGCCGGGCAACTGCGGCAGCGTACGTGGCAGCAGGCTGTGCTGGAGCGTGGTGGCGATGTGGTGCTCGGCCTCGTAGAGCTGGGCGTTCTCCAGCCGTACGCCGATCAACCGGGCCAGTTCGGTGAGCGCCGCCTCCTCGGTGCCGCCACCCTCCCGGCGCCACACGCGCAGCTCGCCGAGCTGCCCGCCGGAGGTGCCGGTGAGCGGCAGCACCAGAGTCGGCTCGGTGGGCAGGTCACCGCCGGCGTCCTCCTCGTGGCGGGCCCCGGTGGCGGTGACCCGGACCCGTCCGGCCTCGGCCAGGCGCAGCGCGTGCCGGGCGGCCACCCGGACCACCTCGGCGGTGGAACGGGCGCTGTTGATCTCCACGACGGCGTCGGCGAGTGCCCGTAGCCGGCGGATGATCTGCCCGCGCAACTGGCCCAGTTCGACGTTGGCCCGGACCCGGGCCACCAGCTCCTGGCTGGAGAACGGCTTGGTCAGGTAGTCGTCGGCGCCGGTGGAGAGACCGGCGACCTCCTCGGCGGCGCCGGCCCGCGCGGAGAGCAGCACGATCGGCACGTGCCGGGTGGCCGGCTCGGCCCGCAGCGCGGCGACCAGCCCGAAGCCGTCCAGCCGGGGCATCATCACGTCGGTCAGCACCAGGTCGAACGGGGTCTCGACGGCCAGCCGCAGCGCCTCCACGCCGTCCGGCACGGCCACCACCTCGTACGCCGGGGAGAGCAGCCGGACGACGTGCTCGCGCAGGTCGGGGTTGTCGTCGGCGAACAGGATCCGGCCGGACCCGCCCGGTGAGCCGGACGCCTCCGGCAGTCCGGTGGGCCGGGCGACCTCGTCGGTCCAGAGCGCCGTCTCGGCCACGTACAGGCGGGCCTGCTCCGATTCGCTCAGCGGAACCGGGGAGAGCGCGGCCACCCGGTCGGCGGGCAGGTGTGCGTACCCGAAGGGCATGGTCACCGTGAACGTCGTGCCCCGGTCGACGACGCTGTGCGCGCTCACCGTGCCGCCGTGCATCTCGACCAGCTCGCGGACCAGGGCGAGCCCGATGCCGGTGCCCTCGTGGGTACGCGAGCGGGCGCCGGCCACCCGGTGGAACCGCTCGAAGACCTGCGGCAGCTCCTCCGGCGCGACGCCGACGCCGGTGTCGGTCACCTCCAGGACGGCGGCCCCGTCGGCGGCGCGCGTCCGGACCCGGATCTCGCCGTCGAAGGTGAACTTGACCGCGTTCGACACCAGGTTGAGGACGATCTTCTCCCACATGTCCCGGTCGACGTAGACCGGCGCGGGCAGCGGCGGACAGTCCACCACCAGGCGAAGCCCGGCCCGCTCGGTGGCCGAGCGGAACGTGCTGGCCAGCCGGGAGGTGTAGTCGGACAGGTCGGTGGGCTGGTAGCGCGCGGCCAGCCGGCCGGACTCCAGCCGGGAGAAGTCGAGCACCGTGTTGACCAGCTTGAGCAGACGCAGCCCGTTGCGGTGCATGACGGTGAGCCGGTCGAGGTACCGCTCGGGCAGCTCCCGGTCCGCGAGCATCT
Source organism: Micromonospora sp. AMSO1212t (assembly GCF_008868145.1). Taxonomy (NCBI): domain Bacteria; kingdom Bacillati; phylum Actinomycetota; class Actinomycetes; order Micromonosporales; family Micromonosporaceae; genus Micromonospora; species Micromonospora sp. AMSO1212t. The sequence continues at coordinate 4,125 of NZ_WBKS01000195.1, read as the reverse complement.
CCTCCAGCGGCCCCAGCACCAGCGTCAGCGGGGTACGGAACTCGTGGCTGACGTTGGCGAAGAAGCTGGTCTTGGCACGGTCCAGCGCGGCCAGCTCGGCGGCTCGCGCGCGTTCCTGCTCGTGCGCCCGCTGCTTGCCCACCGCCCGGGAGACCTGCGCGGCGACGAGGTCGACGAAGTCGCGGTAGTCGTCGGTGAACGGCAGCCGTCGGGACACACCGAGCAGCAGCACGCCGGCCGGCTCGTTGGTGGCGGTCAGCGGCAGCAGGAGCGCCTGATCGGCGGCGTCCGGCGGCACCGCGCCGGGCAGGTCGGCGGTGGCGATCCAGCGCGCCTCGGTGAGCGGCTCGCCCTCGGGAAGGCCGGGCGGCGGGCCGGCGACGGTGGCCGGGTCCACGCCCGAACAGCCGCCCGGCACGAGCGTCCCGTGCTCATCGGGGAACCACAGCGCGCTGAACGGCACGTCGGCGCGATGGGCGTCGAGCACCCGAGTGACGGCCCGGCCCAGTTCGAGCAGGCCCGGCACGTCGCCCAGCTCGTTGCCCAGCTCGGCGAGGGCACGCAGCCGGCGCTCGCCGAGCACCCGTCCGGTGGTCTCGTTGACGAAGCAGAACACGCCGCCGACGGTGCCGTCGGCACTGCGGACCGGGTCGTACGAGATGTCGAAGTAGACGTCCTCCAGGAAGCCGTGCCGGTTCAGCACGAAGGGGTGGTTCTCGCCCCGGTAGGCCACGCCGGTGCGGCGTACGCCGTCCAGCAGCGGTCCGAGCACGTCCCAGGTCTCCGCCCAGTACCGGCGCGCCGACTGGCCGATCACGGCCGGGTGCTTGTCGCCGATGGTCGGCCGGTAGGCGTCGTTGTAGAAGGCGAGGTGCTCATCGCCCCAGAAGACGACGATCTGGGCGCGGGACGACAGCATGGTGCTCACCGCGTGGGAGAGCGCGGCGGGCCAGCGGTCCGGGCTGCCGAGAGCGGTGGTCGACCAGTCGAAACCGCGCAGCCGTTCGCCCATCTCGCCACCGGCGGCGAACGCCGCGGCCAGCAGCGGCGAAAGTGACGCCTCGCCGGCCGCCGGGAACGTCCGACCGTCGTCCCCGCCCCGCTGGGCCGAGCCCATGCAGCCTCCCGCTCCGGCCATGATCACGACGGTCGGCGCTGCTACGCCGACCGTCCCCGCCTACTACCCCGACGGACGAGCAACGTAACGCACTCGCCCTGGTAGACGCTGCTTACCTCCGCCACATCCTGGCGTAACCGGCGTGCCGGGGCGAGTCGGGCACTCCTCGCCGGTCGACCGGACCGCCGATTCGGCTTTCCTGACCTACGAAACGCCGGTGTGTGATCTGGCCGACGTCGCGGCCCGGACCAGCGCGGCCACCGGCCGCGGGTCGGCCTCGTTCTCCGGGTGCCACTGCACACCGAGCACGAAGCGCCGCGCCGGGTCCTCCACCGCCTCGACCACGCCGTCGTCGGCCCAGCCGGTGACCGCCAGGCCGCCGGGGTCGGCCACCGCCTGATGGTGGTACGAGTTGACCCGGTCCACCCCGGCCATCACCCGCCCGGCCCGGCTGTCGGCGGCGAAGCGCACCGGGTGCGACCCGTACACGCCCGGCGCGGGACGGTGCCCGCCGTGCCCGACCACGTCCGGCAGGTGCTGGTGCAGCACGCCGCCGTACGCCACCGCGAGCAGCTGCATCCCCCGGCACACGCCAAGGACCGGCAGGTCGGCGGCGAGCGCGGCGGTCAGCAGCGTCACTTCGCCGGCGTCGCGGTCCGGCCGGCTCTCGGTACGCGGGTCCGGCGGCTCGCCGTACCGCTCCGGGCCGACGTCCGCGCCACCGGCCAGCAGCAGCCCGTCCAGCAGCCCCAGCACGTCGGCGTCGGCGTCGTCAGGGGGCAGCACGACGGCCCGGCCGCCCGCCGCGGTGACCGCCCGGACGTACGCGTGCGGCACGAGCGTCGCCGGCACGTCCCGCCACACGGCCCAGCCGGCCGGCTCGACGTACGCGGTGATGCCGATGACCGGCCTTCTCCGAACGCTCATAGGGGAGTGACGTACGCGCCGGTGATGCCGCCGTCGACGACGAACTGCGCGGCGGTCATGAACGAGGCGTCGTCGCTGGCGAGGAACGCCACCGCGGCGGCGATCTCGGTGGGGTCGCCGAACCGGCCCATCGGCACGTGCACCAGCCGCCGGGCGGCCCGCTCCGGATCCTTGGCGAACAGCTCCAGCAGCAGCGGCGTGGCCACCGGCCCGGGGCACAGCGCGTTGACCCGGATGCCCTCGCGGGCGAACTGGACGCCCAGCTCCCGGGTCATCGCCAGCACCCCGCCCTTGCTCGCCGTGTACGCGATCTGCGAGGTGGCCGCGCCCATCAGCGCCACGAACGACGCGGTGTTGATGATCGAGCCCTTGCCCTGCCGGCGCATGTGCGGGATGACGTACTTGCAGCACAGGTAGACGCTCGTGGTGTTGACCCGCAGCACCCGCTCCCAGGCGTCCAGGCCGGTCTCCAGGATGGAGTCGTCGTCCGGCGGCGAGATCCCGGCGTTGTGGAACGACACGTCCACCCGTCCGTGCCGCTCGACCACCCCGTCGAACAGGTCGCGGACGGCCGTCTCGTCGGCCACGTCGGCGGCGACGAACTCACCGCCCACCTCCTGCGCCGCCCGGGTGCCGGCGTCGGCGTCGATGTCCACGCAGACCACCCGGGCGCCCTCGGCGGCGAAGCGCCGTACGGTGGCCAGCCCGATGCCGCTGCCCGCGCCGGTCACCACTGCCACCCGCTCGGAAAGCCGTCCCTGCACTGTGATCACTCCTCGGTGCCGATGAACACGTTCTTGACGTCGGTGAAGGCGTGCAGCGCGTCCGGACCCAGCTCCCGGCCCAGGCCGGACCGTTTCATCCCGCCGAACGGGGTCCAGTAGCGCACCGAGGAGTGCGAGTTGACGCTGAGGTTGCCGGACTCGACGGCGCGGGCCACCCGCACCGCGCGCCCGACGTCCCGGGTCCAGATCGAGCCGGAGAGCCCGTACTCGGTGTCGTTGGCGAGCCGGATCGCGTCCGCCTCGTCGTCGAACGGCAGCACCGAGACGACCGGGCCGAAGACCTCCTCCCGCCAGTGCCGGTCCGCCGGGGAACCGGCGAGCAGCACCGTCGGGGCGCACCAGAAGCCGGGGCCGTCGGGGCACGAGCCGGTGAAGGCCACATCCGCGCCGTCGACGTAGCCGGCGACCCGGTCCCGGTGCGCGGCGGAGATCAGCGGGCCCATCTCGGCGGTCTCCCGCGCCGGGTCCTCCACCCGCAGCGCCCGTACGGCCGGTTCAAGCAGTTCCAGGAACCTGTCGTACACCTGGCGCTGGACGAGGATCCGGGAGCGGGCGCAGCAGTCCTGGCCGGCGTTGTCGAAGACCGCGTACGGCGCGGTGGCCGCCGCCTTCTCCAGGTCCGCGTCGGCGAAGACGATGTTCGCCGACTTGCCGCCCAGCTCCAGCGTCACCCGCTTCACCTGGGTGGCGCAGCCGGCCATGATCCGGGTGCCGACCTCGGTCGAGCCGGTGAAGCAGATCTTGCGGACCGCCGGGTGGGTGACGAACCGTTCGCCGACCACGCTGCCCCGGCCGGGCAGCACGGTGAACACGCCGTCGGGCAGGCCGGCGTCGCGGGCCAGTTCGGCCAGGCGCAGCGCGGTCAGCGGGGTCAGCTCGGCGGGCTTGAGCACCACCGTGTTGCCGGCGGCGAGCGCCGGGGCGAATCCCCAGCCGGCGATCGGCATCGGGAAGTTCCACGGCACGATCACGCCGACCACGCCCAGCGGTTCGTGGAACGTGACGTCGAGCCCGCCGGGCACCGGGATCTGGTGCCCGGTCAGCCGTTCCGGGGCGCCCGCGTAGTAGTCGAGCACGTCGCGGACGTTGCCCGCCTCCCAGCGCGCGTTGCCGATGGTGTGCCCGGCGTTGCGCACCTCCAGCCGCGCCAGCTCCTCCAGGTGCGCGTCGACCTGGGCGGCGAACCGCCGCAGCAGCCGCGCCCGGTCCCCCGGCGCCACCCGACGCCACGACTCGAACGCGGCACCCGCCCGCGCGACAGCCGCATCCACGTCCCCCACCGAGCACCCCGGAACG